>JAZSHF010000036.1:0-3221 GCA_045533115.1 Eubacteriales bacterium | reverse complement strand
CAAGCCGCAAGTTAGTAGGGCAATCATACCATAACATTTGCGTAGCAAATTCATAACGGCTGAGCATAAGAGTTGCACAGCAACTCTGCGAGCCCCATAACTCTAAACTTAAAAACCGGAAAGAGAGAGCATTTCGGCTACGAACCGATTTGTTCTCTCTCTGTCGTTATAATGGTTTCGGCTCGACCTATGTTTTGTGTTTGACTGTTCAAAGAGGTTCCAAATTCCCCGTTAAGAGCATCCCGAATTTTCACACGGCAGTTTTTTCCTCTCACGGCTTTTCATTATTTACATAGAATGTTTGTGAAGGCGTTTGCCTTTATAACGACAACCAAAATGGGAGGAAAATTATTATGGCTGATAACAGATGCCCCTCCGGATACGGAAAAGAGACCGTCTGCATCGACGTAAACCGCGTTCTTGACAGCTGCAAGGATAAGGACTGCTTCTCGGACGTTAAGGTCTATCTTACCGATTTCGGACAGGATATTATAGACAGAGCCGGCGCGCTCCGTGTAAAAACTACCAAGATCGTCGGTGTGAACATCGACACCGAGCCCGTGACCTTCAACCGTGGCTTTTACCAGATACTTATCCGTTTCTACGTTAAGCTCGTCTTTGAGGCGTGCGTGAACGTCGGAAGATCGGTTGAGTTTGAGGGAATCGCAGTTTGCGATAAGAAGGTAATCCTTTACGGAAGTGAGGGCAACGTAAACATCTTTAAGAGCTGCCCGTCCTGCGAATTTTGCGATCCCGCGCCCGAGGGAAGCGCGACTACCAATATGCCGACGGTCGTTCTTGAAACCGTCGATCCTATCGTGCTTTCGGTATGTAACGCCGATAAGCCCTGCTGCCGTCCCTGCTGCTCGATAGGCGAGATACCCGAGAACGTCTGCGCGTTCGTCAACGGCTCGCTTTGCGATTGCGATAACGGAAGAACTCTTTACGTTACGCTCGGCTTCTTCTCGATAGTCCGTATCGAGCGTCCCGGACAGTACCTCGTTCAGGCAACCGAGTACAGTGTTCCCGAAAAGACCTGTCCGCCCGTATGCGAGGAGGACCCCTGTGCGCTCTTTGAGAAAATGGCGTTCCCGATAAACGAGTTCTCGCCCCCTTCGCTGAGATGTTAAAATTTGAATGAAAAAGGGAAGCCCTGCGGGGCTTCCCAAGGAAAATTATGTCGGACAAGATAATCGGCTCCTTAAACGAGCATACGCTTCACCTTTCTCTCAAAAAATACATAGAGCCCGATCCCACGTTTCACGAGGTGGAATACGGGCCTTTCGTCGCGGATATCAAGCACGGCAACTGTATTTGCGAAATTGAAACGACATCATTTACAAGAATGAAAAAGAAGCTCGAATTTTTCCTTGACGAAAACGAGGTCACCGTAGTTTATCCGATAACGGTCAAAAAATGGGTTGCTTATATTGATCCGAAAACGGGGACGGTGTCGGACAAGAGACGATCACCCGTCAAGGGCAGACCGAGCGACGTTTGTTTCGAGCTTTTTAAGATAAAGGAATATATAGGCCACCCTAATTTCGTTTTGAAGCTTGTTTTTATCGAGGAGCTTAATTATAAAAGGCGAAGAGGGAAGCGCTCATCGGTCAGCGAGGAGCGGATACCGCTGTCGTTTATTTCTGAGATGACCTTTGTTGAAAATAATGATTACGCGCTTTTGTGTGACGTGATCCCCGACGGTGATTTTACCGCGAAGGAATTTGAAAAGGCAAACAAATTGCACGGGAGAAGCTCTTGGTACCTTTTGCATATACTTCTTTCTGCATCGGTCATCGAAAAGGTTGGTAAAAACGGCAACGCCTTTGTTTACAGAAAGCTAAATCAGCTTTTTTAGCATAAGCTTGACTGCGTTATTGTCGGGCGTTACGGCGAGAATAACGTATTTTCCGCGCACGAAAACTGTTGGCTCATAAACACGGAAGCTTTCCTCGGTCTTGTTGTGATATCGAATGAGCGCGGCGCGCTTGCGGAGAAGCTTCGCGATTTCATCGATCTCGGATGACGAGCGGACGCGTATAACGTGTAATTCAAACGGCTCTCTGCTGTCCGAAAGCACTATGCGGAAATCCTCTATCAGCTCCCATTCGGGGAGCTTTTCCTTTTCGCCCGTGTATAGAAAGGTGAAGTCCTCGGGAGAAATATAGCCGTATTCGCCCTCTGTCCCGTTTTTAACGTACTGCGACGACGGCGGAACGTCGTATAGGTCAAGGAGTCGAAGTGCGACCGTATCTGCGCTCGGATTTCCTCGGCAGGATGAAAGAAGCAGGGCGCAGAGAATAAGGAATATGACTGTTTTTTTCATAGTAACCTCCGATGTTTGCACAGTATAATTCTATTTTACCGAAGAGAAAACTATGATTGAATGAAAAAAGCCATTCGCTTATGCGAATGGCTTTTTGCGAAGAAACGCGCAAACGGTGCGCAGGTGTAGATAAAAACGCAAAAAAGGTGTGTGACTATAAGAATGATATTTTCTTTCCTATAAAATTGCTATCGCTCTCAATGGCAATAGCATTCGGGATATCATGTACTATGACAACATCGTATATTACTCCGTCCATTTCTATTTGATGGAAATCTTTTTCTATACGTTCAACGATGAGCACCTGATATTTTCCCACTTTAAAAATATCTACTATCTTCATTCATTCTTCGACAGAAATTATTTTGTTTTCTCCTTTGCGGTTTTACAAGAAGCAATCAACATAACTCTCAAAGAAGTACATTTAGAGGATAACACTTTAAAAGTTTGCTCATCGATATATTTAGTACGATAAAGCAATTCAATCCAATATCCCGTTTCACTTGCTTCTTTAAGGGCAATTTCAAATTTTGATATAAAATCTTTTGTGCCTTGCGCATATTGTGCTTCGTGAATATTGGCGCCAATAGAGGTGCCGCTTCTGCCTATTTGGTTTGCAATAATTGTTTCGTGATTAGCTTTTAGAAACTTAACGAGGTTTATAATGTCAACGGAAAAATCCATTGAAAGTTCAACGAGTTTGTTTTCTTTCATAATTGCACCTCCTTTTTCGTTATTATATCATAAAATCGGTTGTTTGTCAAATGATGCATCGCCTGCGGCGATATGATGTTTTTCGCTTCGCTCAAAATGATGTTGCTCGTTTCACTCGCAATGATGCGATGTTTGCCCAATGTGCCGTCAGGCACACATCATTCGCGCAGCGAACATCATT
>JAZSHF010000005.1:0-67899 GCA_045533115.1 Eubacteriales bacterium | reverse complement strand
GATGATACTAATGTTGTTGACCCTAAAGTTCCGTTGGGAAATACCGAATATCCGATTGTTGGTGTCCTTGATACTGGAATTGCAAACAATGAATTCCTAAAGCCATGGAAAACAGCAGAGCATTTCGAAAATTATCCGGATGTTTATCAAGATAACTCGCACGGAACATTTGTATCTGGAATTATTGAATATGGCGATGAGTTAAATAATACTAAAAACACATCACTCCCAGGAGTCCGCTTGTTTGATGCAACCGTATACCCAGATACTAAGAAAGAAACTATTTATGCAGATGAGTTAGTTGAACACATACGTGAAGCCATCGAAAGAAATAATGATATTAAAATTTGGAATTTATCATTAGGGACAGATACAGAAGCAGAACTAGATGAATTTTCGGATTTTGGAATGGCTCTAGATAATATACAAGATGAAAACAATGTTTTAATAATCAAGTCCGCGGGAAATTGTAGCAATTTTAAGAAAAATTTACCGAAATCTAGAATTGCAAAATCTGCAGATTCAGTGCGGTCGCTAGTGGTTGGCTCTATTGCAGAACATAAAGGAATTTACGACTATGCGGAACCTAACACACCATCTCCTTTTACTAGGATAGGACCGGGCCCAAGTAGTATTGTAAAACCCGATTTAGTTTTTTATGGCGGTAATGCGGGAATGCATAATGGAAAACTTCACATAACGGGTGTACCTTCTTTTGGTATTGATGGGACCCCCGCATATAATGTTGGAACAAGTTTTTCAACTCCTTGGGTCACTCGAATGGCTGCAGAAATATCATATTTAATGAATAATAATTTCGATCCGCTACTTATCAAAGCTCTCTTGATTCATAATGCCAAGTATCCTACAGGGTGCAATATGAATATGTCCGATAAAATTGGTCAAATGGGATTTGGGAAACCATCTAGCGTGGATGAAATGTTATATAACTCCTCTGATGAAATAACATTAATTTTGCGTGATACATTAGATAAGGGCAGTTTTATTGAAATGTTTGACTTTCCGTATCCCGAAAGTTTAATTGATGAGGATGGTTATTTTAAAGGCCAAATTATTGTAACACTTGTTACAAAATCTTTACTTGATGACAAGCAGGCAGGAGAATATTGTCAGTCAAATATTGACATTTTCTTTGGAACATATCAAAATGAAAAAGATAGAGATATCACTAAGCCCACAATTAAAAACCCAAAAGGTATTGACGAAGCACAAAATCTATTGTTAGATAACTGTTATAGTTCAAGAACTAAAGGTGTTTATCCGCAAAATGGTTTTGAACGCGAATGCACTTTGGTGAAATATGGAAAGAAATTTCACCCGATAAAAAAATATGCCGTAGACTTAGGAGATGTTACACCTTCTAATAAGGAACGGTATTTAGGAAAAGATAGAAAGTGGTATCTAAAAATTGAGGGATTGTTCAGAGATTTTATAGAACAAGACGCTACAGACAAGAATTATCAATTGTCACAAGAATACTGTTTGCTTCTTACTATACGTGACCCAAAAGGAAAGGCACCGGTATATGACGAAGTTATGCAGCAATTAGATAGTAAAAACTTTATACACCACAATATTCATCTTAGAAATATCATCAAAGTTGAAGAAATAGAATAACAGAAAAGCTCTTTCAATCGTTAGGTGTTGAAAGAGCTTTTTCTATTTTAGTTTGTAAAGAGGTAATTTGTATAGTAATAATTTTTAGTATTAATTAATGCCGCCATCGCTTGCAACAAACAAGGTGATACCTAAACATATTAGAAAAGCACCTGTTGATGTTGTTGCCTTATACAACAAAGCATAATATCCAGTCTGTAAATTTACTGCTATCAATAATATCAAAACAACTGTTTTAAGAATCTTCATTTCAAAATCTCCTTTTATGTACGAAATTTCTTTGAAACGAAGAAGTGGCAGTACAGAGCGACTAACTCCGTACTGCCACAAACAAAGACTTATGTATGAACGTTTAAGAAAACAACAAACCCGAACGTTTCACCGATTGGTAAAAGGTTCGGGTTTGAATGCTTTGGTGCGGGTAGCAGGACTTGAACCTGTATGACCGTGAAGTCACTAGAACCTGTATCTAGCGCGTCTGCCAATTCCGCCATACCCGCATATTTAGTTGACGCTATGTATTATAACATTTGAAGTGTGATTTGTCAAGGGTAGAATACGAAGTTTTGCGACGACTAACTATACGCAAAAAAAGAAAGGGGATTCCAAAGGGGAAAACGTGTGCAGAATTTTGCATAGGCAAAATTCAAGCCCGTTGTCCTCTGTGGCGTGTTTCTTTTGTAACTTTTCTTGCACGAGCAAGAAAAGTGGAAAACCACGCTACCCGCACCAGAAGCAGAAATCCCTCGTTATATACGGGGGATTTTTATTACCCCTTGAACACTAAGCCAAACTATGATATAATGATAATAAGCAAAGCGATATAAGGAAAAGTCGACCCAATCCCCGGTATAACATCAAAAATTACAGAAAAGAGGGTTTTTTATGAAGCGTTTTTCATGTTTGATCTTAACCATATTTATCGTATTATCAATGTTTTCTTGTTCAGACTCATTTATGTCTGGCAAGCAGGCAAACGAAAACCTCGAAAAGGTTTTCGGTGACGTAAAAGAACTTCCCATGGATATGGAAAAGGTCAAGGAGCATTTAAGCAAAAACATCATTGTTTCGACCGAAAAAGATGACGGGACGAATGAATCCACAGAGCTTATTGTCGGAGACGGCGTGGTTCTTTATTTCTCAAAGTCCGAAAGCACGTCCAAGACGTCGGCAGGACACGCCTACAAATTCACCGTTGAGATCCTGCACTTCGGCGGCTCTGAAATGAAGGGCAATAAATGCAACTTCAGATTCACCGGTGCTAACATCAATATGACAATAGAATCTGAAAACGCCGAGGCCGTAAAATCGGAAATGATGAGTCAGCTTGAGGACTTGGGCTTATCCGACTCCCAGAAAGCCGTGATGGCAGACCTTATTGACGGAAAAACCGTTTCTATTAAAGCGGGAAGCGACGTCTGGGAAATGTATTCTCAGGTGAATGAAAAGGTTGAAACGACTTACGATGAAGAGCTCGGCACCTTCTGGCACACCGGAAAACCTCAATACGACGATATGTACGACCAGTACAGCTACGAGGTTAAGGACTTTTCGAATAGAGTTAAGCGGCGAGTGTACTATAAAGTAGATGACTCCGGCACAAAATGGATCACCGAAAATTACGAATTCACTTACCTTTCCGACGGAACCGTGAAATGCCACGATGTCAGCTATCACGAATACACAGATCAGATATGGTCAGAGCAAGAGTACATTAAATTCAATGACTCCACCGGCAAAGTCATTTGGCAGCGCTCATATCGTGACGACGGCACTATTGAATATGAAATGTATCATAATGAGGACGGAAACGAGGTCAGTATTGAATATTTCTCCGACGGAAGTGTTTTTGAAAAGCGAATCACCCTTCCTTCTGAAAACGATTCCGAACGAACAGAAGTAATATACAGAGAAACATACGGCTCACCCGGAGTGCTCTCACAAAAAGAGTCCCTTGACGGCAATATTTTCACCTTCGAAAGCTATTTTGACAACGGAAATATTAGAGAAAAACGCATCATAGACATAACGCGTAATTTCAATAACGCGGAAGAAGAATCTTACGTAATTGAGTATATTGGCGGATTTGAGGACGGAAGCCGAAACGTCTTCACATACTACGATAACGGCAATTATAAATTGGTAAATCAGTACGACGCCGACGGAAATCTCAAAATTGAAACGCACTATAATGAAAACGAGATCCGCACGAGCGAAACCTACTACTATCCCGACGAAAAGGTCTGCTACGACTACCACGAAAACGGTGAAGTAAAGACCGGAACCTTTTATAATGCTGACGGAGAAATCTATAACGTTATTCATTACGATGAGTATGGCAATATAATTGATAACTAACTGCATAAAAACATGTCAAAAGCGACGGTCTGTATCGACTGTCGCTTTTATATTGTGTTAATTCGTTCTATCAGCGGGACAACGGCGGGAGCAAGCCCCCGCCCTACAACGCCGTCTACGGCGGCTACACCTCATCCGTCGGTCTTCGACCGACACCTTCCCCAAGGGGAAGGCTAGACAACGTGGTTCTCGCCCGAGATTCCGCCTACGGCGCGGCTTCGCCGTTCGACTTCGCGCCGCCCGTCACCCTGAGCGCGGTCGAATGGGTCTGGCGGCGCTCCGCTCAGAATGACACGGGCGAACGAAAGGGGATTCCAAAGGGGAAAACGTGTAAAAATTTGCTTTCGCAAATTTTTGCGGTTTGCCCCTTGGCGCACTTTCTTTTGAAACTTGTCTTTGCACGAGCAAAGAAAAGTGGGAAAAACTGCACAAGTAAGAAAAGTTAACAAAAAACACTTCTCCCAAAACAAAAATCGGCTGTACGAATACAGCCGATTTTTGTTTTAATATTATCCAACGATACCGGAACGCTCGATACCCTGTACCAGATACTTCTGGAAGAAGAGGTAGAGCACTACGAGCGGAAGCATTATCAGGATAGCCTCGGTACTGTATACCGCCGACGTGAAGAGCGCTTCTCCCGGATATCCCTTGACCTTGAGCACAGCCGGTATACCTTGTATATCGTTCAGCAGGAAGATATTATCGTTATATCTCATGTTAAAGAGATTTACATAGAAATTATCCGTCCACTGCCATGCAAAAGAGAAGAGGAATATCGTTATAAGCATCGGAATCGAAATCGGGATGATGATCTTGAAGAAGGTCTTGAACGGGCCGTAGCCGTCAATGTATGCAGACTCCTCAAGCTCGTCTGGAACACCCGCAAAGAACTGTCTCATCATAAATATGAAGAGTCCGTTCTTAAAGGCAAGTCCCGTCGCCGACAGAATCATAAGAGGCGTAGTAGTCTCCAAAAAGTTGATAGGCTTGAGACCCAGCATTTTCAAAATTCCAAATCCACCAAGACCGATGTCGAAATTCTGGAACTTCATATACATTGAAAGGCGAAGCGTATCGTGAGGAATTACCATCGTAAAGACCACGAGAGCGAACAGAAGCTTCGAGCCCTTGAACTTATACTTGGCAAAGCCGTAGCCGATGAGCGCACAGACAAAAGTCTGAAGAATCGCGCAAACCAGCGAAAGAGTCGCCGTTCCCATAAGTCCCTTGAAGTAATCCTGATACTCGATTACTGCCTTATAGGTATCAAGAGTCGGTCTTTTCGGAATAAGCTTGACCGTTACGTCGATGAAGTCGTTACGTCCCATAAACGACGATGCTATCTTCGTATAGAACGGGAAAAGAATTACGTACGAGATTCCGAGAAGAAGGAGAAATCTGAAGATCCACGTGAGCCCCTTCTTTATCGCGTTTCCGGTAAGGAAGCGGAGACGGAAGCGAGTCCACCAGTTTGTTCTTTCAAAATCTACCTTGATCTTGTTTTTAGATTCTCTCTTGATCTTCGGAGAGTTTGTTTTAGTATTATTCATAACAATTCCCTCCTTAATCACGTCTCTGGTAGAAGATGTACGCCGAAAGGACGGCGGCTACCAGAGCAATTATTCCTATTACTATGAGGAAGTAAATCCACGACATCGCAGTAGCGATCTCTCGTCCGCCGCCGTTTACAATGTCGGTATACTTACTGTTGATATACGACATTATCTTGCTGTCGCTCGACGTAAAGGAGTCGATGACGGTATAGATCGAATTTACGAGGATCATCGGGCTTATCATCGGGAAGGTTATCTTCCAGAAGGTCTCCCAACCCGTCGCACCGTCTATCGAGCAGGATTCGTAGATCGCGGGCGAAATGGACTGAAGTCCGGCGAGGAAGATAAGCATCTGAACGCCCGAGCGGTTGATGATATTGTAGATATCGTTTACGATACCCGTTACGTATTTGATAAGTCCGCTACCGACCTGCATATTTTGGAACAGCCATCTGAAGTCGGTTACCGATACTATTTGTGCAACGCCGCCTGCCGAGCCCTGACCCGAGCCGTCGTCGACGGTTCCGCTCTGGCTCATATAGTTCTGTCCCGCAGATGCAAGACCCGATATTTCGTTTATAAGTCCCGTAGAAAGAATAACGGGAATGAAGAATATCGCACGGAACGCCGCGCGTCCGAGGATCTTCTTGTTAAGAAGCACTGCAACGAAGAGTGAGAAGATTACTATCGCGGGAATATCGAACACCAGATCCTTTACGCCCGAGATAAGCACCTCAGTAAATTTTGCGTCCTCGGTAAGCGCTCTCTGATAGTGTTCAAAACCAACGAATTCAAGACGCGAACCGCCGCCCTTTGAGGGGGGGAGCGGAATGATCTTGTTGAAGCTGTAGTTGATCGAGTCGATCACTATCGGAAGATAAATGATAAGGAGTCCGATAATGAACGGAAGGACGAACAGCCAGCCGATTCTTGACTTTTTCTTGTCAAGAGAAACTATCTTCCTGCGTTTTTTTGCATTATTTCTCTTTTTCACTGCTGTCATTTCGCCGCCTCCTCTCCGCTGTTGATCACCATTTCGCCGTTAGGATCAATCACTACGTATCCGAGCTTGGGGATAACGGTATCTCCGCACTCTTCAACGGTAACGTCGAAATAGTTGTAGTTAAGAATGAAGCTGTAGCCGTTTTCAAACGTTACCTTGACTATCATTCCGTTGTCTACGAGATACTTTGAAACGGTATTCGTCGGAGTGTTCGCTTCGGGAGATTCCGTTTCGGTATCGTTAGGTATATAGTTGTTGCCGAGATGGTCCTTAAGCTGCTCTTCCTTTGCGGCTGCATCCTTATCAGCCTGCTCCTTGTCGAGCTTCTCCTGCTCTGCCTTTTCCTCGGCCTTAAGATCGGCCTCAAGCTCTTCCGCGGTCGGTACTCTCATACCTGTAAGGAAGCCGTGGTAGGTCATAAGAGAGCTCTTGACGGGAGAAAGTGCTTCATTGAGCGCCTTATAGGTCTCAATGATATCTTCCTTCCAGTTCTGATAGGAGATCGCAAAGTACTTGGAAAGCGTCTTATCCTCCTTCAGCTTCTCGGAATTGCGGTAAACGAGAATGAAGTAGGGATTTGCGCCGTTTTCAAGGATCTTAAGCATCTCGTAACGGATATCGCCCGCCATATTGGTCGGCGAGCCGGCATAGTTAAGATATCCGTGGTATACGAGTGCAAAGAAAGGTATTGCCTCAGACGCCTGTGCACGGCGCGAGGATGCGAGCGGAATATTGAGCAGATGCTTTGCATATCCGACGGCATAAGCGTTACCGCCGTCCATCATAATGTCGTAGCCCGCCTTGCGCACCTTTTCAAGCGTGTCGATCACCTGCTGCTTGGAGTCCTCACGGTTGTACGGCTCCTTCTCGTCAAAATCGGAGGAGAGGTCGGAGCCGAGGGCGCCGAGATCAAGACCCTCGAGCTTGAGCTTTTTCGCATCCTTATTCAGCTTAGCGAAGATGCTTTCAAAGGAAGAGGGCGCGATAACGAGCATACCCGTGCTTGTGAATTTCTGAAGAACTGCGTCGTATTCCTGCTTCTGTACGAAGCGGTCGTCTATTGCTCGGACCGCTTCCTTACGGCGGTCGAAGCCGTCAAAGAGAGTATCCTTGTAGGTATACGAGAAGTCTGCATTGAGGTAGATCTCAAAGTTCTTTTGGTTCGCGTACTTCTGGAGCTTCTTAAGTCCCGAGTTTCCGCCGACGACCTTTTCAACATCTATCTGATTAGACAGCGTGCTCTTCAGACCGCCGTTCATAAAGCCGTTCAGCTTGAATACGAGGTTGGATATTCCCGCCTCGCCGAGCTCGGAATGGATCTTCTTGATATCGTTTAAGGTGGTAAGCGCCTTTTTGACGGTTACGGGAATAGAAAGGAACTTTTCCTGAACGTTCATTGCGCCGAGGGTCTCGAGGTAAAGCGGAATATCGCCCGCCTCAAGCTTTTCATCGACGAGAGCGCCCGTCGAGATAAGACGCTGACGGTAAGCAAGTGCCATACCCAGATAGCTCGTATCATAGCAACCCGCCGCGTCTATACCGTTGTTCTTTGCGTATTCAAGGTCGGAAAGCATTATGTAACGGATAGTAAAGTTACCCGTATACTTTCTGTCGGAAACCGCGGTAATGGAGCCGTTTCCGCCGACAGATACTATCGAGCTGAGAGAGAATGTATCCTTCGGGCGGGGGTCAAGCTCGATTTGGATCGAATAATAGTTATGTCCCTTTTCGCCGTGCACGGCGCGGATCATTGCAAGCGCGTCGCCCTCTTCAATAATTGCGAAGTAGCCGCTCTTGCGTACATACGTCGTTTCCTCGCCCGTTGCTTCGTCGGTCACGGTATGCTGAGTATCCTCAACCATACCGAATACCGGCATACGCATCGGCATAAGGTTCTTACCGATCTTCATAGTACGGTAGACGTAGTCCTGTCCGTAGGGTATAGCGAAGAAGCTGAAGGAGCTTCCGCTTTCCTTTACGTCCTCAAAGCGGACGAGGGTGCCCGAGCCGTCGGGGAATACGGTGTAACCCGTATAATTAGAATCTGCTGCGCCCATATAGGGAAGACAGGTCATCTTGTTGAGCTGGTAGGAGCTCTGGTCGTAACGGATACCGTTTGCGGGTATTCTTACGCGGAGACCGGTCTCATCGATGTAATACTCAAGAGCGATTCTGAACTGAACGGGGTTTTCTCTCTTTTCCTCGTACTGACAGAGCTCATGGTCATACTGTCTTGACTCATAGGTGTAGTTCGGACAGTAGAGCTTGATGATGTACTCGATCTCGTTCTTGAGCTTCATGCTCGCCTTAGTATCGAAGACGTAAAGCGCCGTTACGGGGCTGTTTTTACCGACGTCGGAGTTCTTATCAAGAACGGGATACTGCTTGAGCATTGCGAGGCGGATCGATTCCGGAACATTTTTGTCCGAAGGGTCCTTAAGAACGTAGGACGCCTTTATCTTATTGTAATGAAGACGCGCCTGCTTTTCCTCATAAGTCGCAGTCTTGGCATCGAACGTGTCGGGGTCGTAGGGAATCTTGGAAAGGATTTCTTCTTCGAAACGAGTCTTCTCGATCTGCTCGGGGAAGAGGTAGCGTGTTTCCTGCTTACCGATTACGTACTCAACGCGGACACCGTTTTTGATCGGCTTTGCCTTGATCTGCTTGAGCTCGGCAGCACTTTCAAAGCTGGACATATCGCGGGCGGTGATTATTCCGTCAACGCTCTGGTAGTTGATTATGACCTGCGACAGAAGATTTCTCTTTACAGAATCATCTGCTTTGATATTGCCGACGTTATAGGGGTTAGTCGAAAGTATATCGCCTGTTTTTGTGTTTACGATAGCGACCTCGCCCGTAAGGGGCTCGGCGTAAAGAGCGTAACCGTAACGCTCTGCCATAAGGTCCATTGATGCGATCTTTTCTTCCTCGGAATTGAAAGCATAGGTGAAGAAGTCAGTCGCATTTATCGGTTCCTGCGGGGTTTCGGTCTCCTCTGCTCCGAATACGGGGAGCGCCGAAAGAACCGAAAGCGTACCAAGCAACATACAGAAGGCCATCACAGCCGATAAAAATTTCTTAAAAATTTTCATTTTATCTCTCCTTCTTTAGTAGTTACCGATACGACAACTCGACAACGATACCCGTGATGAAGGATATCATCTTCATGATAAGCGTCGAGAAGAGCAGTACGCAGAATATGATCACGGCCATAGCGATGATCGTTCCGATACATGTCAGGACGTTTTTACCGATAGGATAGTCGTGGGTGACCATCGTTCCGAAGAACAGAAGAAGTCCTACCCATACCCAAGCTATCGACACGAGCATTTCATAAATCGTTGCCTCACTGAGCGTGAGAATATTGGTTATTGCCGTTGCGGGAATGAGAAGCAGCACAAGAGGTACTGCACAGTAGCAGGTTGCGATGAAGATATCCTTCATGCTTCCCTCGCCCTCAAAGAGCGTTGTAAGGCACCAGTTTCCGATCACCCACAGTGCCACCGGCACAAGGAGTGAAAGGAGCGAGCCGAGCATCGACGTATAAGACGCGCGGGGATTGAAGACGTATGCGCGGCCGACCGACTGATAGCATACCGCGATCAGTGCAAGAACGAGCCAGAAGATAGCGCCGCGGACGGAACCGCGTTTTTCGTGCTTCAGATCCCAGAAGCCGTCGAAGGGGTGGAAAATAATGTGGAAGGCGTAGAGGATCTCTTCCTTGAAGGTCTTTTTGCCCTTCTTGAGCGCCGTCTTTTTATTGACCTTGCCTGCATATCCGAAGAACTTTGTGATCGCAAAGAGCACTGCGACGACGACTATCGGGATAAGTATGAAGTATTTATCCGCCCAGCTCTGACGCATTTCCTTCAGCGCATTTGAGTAGTTATCGGTTTCGTATGCCGCTGCGAACATCTTCATAGCTTCTTCGTACTTACCCTGACGGTAAAGAGCTTTACCGATACCTATGTAAGCTGCGTCGAAGTTACTGTTTCTCTTAAGAATGTCCTGATAGTCGTTAACCGCCTCGCCGTGCTTACGGTCGATTTCGTTCTGAAGCGCTCTTATAAGGACGTCACCGTACTCGGTACGGATATAGAGAGTGATGGTCTGAAGAAGTCCGTCGAACACGAGAAGGTTCGTGTCCTGATAAGCGATAGCGGTCGCCATTTCGCTCACGTTACCGAGAAGGTCTCCGCGGTCGCCGAACACGAAGAGCAGATTACCGTACTGGTCGTAGGTAAAGATCTTCGAGCGCTCTGCGTCGATTATAGACCAGGAGCCAGACGGACCAAGGGCTACGTCGATGATTCTCGAGGGCTTCTTTGAAAGTCCGCCGCCCTGAATCTTGACCTCGCCGCCGGGGCCGAAGAAGCCGTTACGTCCGAGGATATCCTTACCTGCGGCGTTGAACTTGCGGATAGGCGAGTAATCGGCGGTCTTGTCTTTGATCGAGGCCTGCTGTTTTTCTGCATTGATCGAAGAAGAGGTACAATAAATGAAGCCCTCGTCGTCTATCGTAATGTTGTTATACGAGGTCGAGAGGTTCTTCTTGCCCTTGCTTCTCTGCTTTGCAGTCTGGAAGGTTCTCCAGAAGACCTCCCATGCGTCATAGGAAACCTTCTGCGCGCCGATATATCCCTGGAACTCGCCGTTTGCGTCAAGCGAGAGGATACCCTGATAGATATCGGGGGAGACGACGTAGATACGGTCGGACGCGTCGACTGCGATAGCGGTCGGGCGGTATTGCGCGTTGTCCTCGAAGATATCCGACTTCGGCTCTTCAAGGTGCTTTACGTAGTTACCGTCGAGGTCAAAGATAACGATACGCTTGTTATCGGTGTCTGCAACGTAGATATTTCTCTCGGTTACAAAGCAGCCGTTGGGGTTATTGAAGGAGTCCTCAATACCGTGGCTGTTGATGAAGGTGTCGATAGTGAAGCGGTACTTGAGGTTTCTGTCGAGAACGTAGATGGCGTTCGCGTCCTTGTCTGCAAGGTAAACGTTGCCGCTTCCGTCAACGACCATATCCGATACCTTTTTAAGCGGTACGGGAAGTCCCATATCTTTCGAGTTCAAAACCGCGTTAGGCGTATAAGCATGGGGAGACGCGAGCTGCTCTCCGTCTATGCTGTATGTATAGGTCTGATACGGCTCTGCCGATACTGCCATCGGAAGAAGCATAAGGACTGCGACGAGAACCGCAAATATTTTTGTTATTTTGTTTTTCATTGCGCCCTCCTTTTAGTCCTTCATACCCGAAGACGCCATCGTTTCGACGATCTTGGACTGGTTTATAATAAATATGATGATCGGCACGCTCATCATTACGACCGAACCGGCACTCGACGCACCCGCCGAGACAGTGCTGATCGTTGAGATAGCGTTATTGAAGGTCTTGAGCTGCTCCGACCAAACGTAGCCGGACGCACCTGCATTCCAGACCGACTGGAAGGTAGTAACGAGAAGGGTAAGCCAAGCGGGCTTAACGAGCGGCATTACTATCTGCCAATAAATTCTGAATTCTCCCGCACCGTCTATACGGGCAGCCTCGATCATCTCGTCCGAGATGTTTGCATCGATAAACTGCTTCATAAGGTACAGACCGAGGGTCGATGCCCATACGGGGACTATCGAGATCCAGTAGGTATTAAGCCAACCGAGCCAAATGAATATAAAGAAGTTGGTGATACCGGTGATGGTCGAGCTTATCATAAGCGACCACTGGATCATCTTGAACATTGCAACACGGCCGGGGAACTTGATCTTCGAGAGCGCATAAGCGGTAAGAGAACCGAATACGAGACATCCGAAGGTCGCCGCTACCGATATGATTATCGTATTGAAGAGATAACGGGAGATCGGTACCCAGGTGCTGTTGATGTTCGAGAAAAGGTCGATGAAGTTCTGCGCCGTCGGCTTGATGACGTAGAGGAGCGGAGGGGTTATGTTTCTTTCGCCAAGAGGCTTTACCGACTCGATGAGAAGGTACCACATAGGCAAGAACATAAGCGCTCCGAGAAGAATGAGCATTATGGTAATTCCGACGTCTCCGCCCTTCGAGCGGTTAAGAACGACGCGGTGTCCGCGGACTCTTAATTTCTTTACTGCCATATTACTCACCCACCTTCGAAAGGAACTTCTGCACAAGCGCGTTCGCACCCATCATTATTGCAAAGAGGACAACGGCGATGGCAGACGCGTAACCGTACTCAAAACGTGTTCCCATATATTCCGACAGATGATGCTGCAGCGTCCATGCCACGTAGTCGGTCGAGGGGTTTCCGCAGAGGCTGTTAACTATGGCGCCGAATCCGAAGGAGCCGGTGATCGCAAGAACTGCGCCGAAGAGAAGAATTGAGCGCATCGAGGGGAGCGTGATATACCACGCCTCCTGCCAACGGTTCTTTACTCCGTCGATAGCGCCCGCCTCGTAAAGCGAGCGGTCGACGCCCTGAAGACCTGCGATGTTTGAAAGGAAGGTCGTACCGAGCGAAGTCCAGATAGCAACTACTATACAGAGCGGGACTATGTAGTCAGCGTCCTTGAAGAAGACTATCGGCTCGCTTATCATACCCATCTTTAAGAGCCAACCGTTTACGTAACCGTAGATATCTCCCTTGAAGAAGATACCCCATACGAGGTAAGCGGTACCCGCAATAGACGGTGCGTAGAAGATGAGCGTTACAAACGCACGCAGACGGGGAGAAAGCTCATTTATGAACCAAGCGACGATGAACGCAAGAATGAAGGATGCGGGGCCCGTCGTGATCGCAAAGAGCATTGTGTTGGAGAATGCCGTAATAAACAGATCGTCCGCGAGGAAGAGCTGAACGTAGTTTTCAAGTCCCTTCCACTCGGGGAGCTGAAGCATATTAAATGACGTAAAGCTGAGAAGTATCGAAAGAACGACGGGGACGACGGTAAACGCGAGGAACATAACAAGGAAGGGCGCTACCATTACGTAGCCCACCCAGTTTCTCTTCATCTGAGTGCGGATATATCTTCCCTTTGTCATCGCCTTGCCTGCGTACTTTTCGTTCTTAGGCTGCTGACGCTTTACATCTTTTTCAGTTTTTGTCATGATGTTTTACTCCTTTTCGATGTAAATTCAGCAGTGATTACTTCTTGTATTCGGGGTTCGTATAATATCTTCCCGAATGGTACTTACCCTTAATGTCGATATAGTCCATCTTGAAGTCGTCACGCTTACGCGCAATTTCCTTGTTGATGTAAACGACACGGTCCTGAAGCTGCTCCGCAGCGTCGGAGGAGGTGTTATACACGTTCATAAACGCGGAGTTTACGTAAGTACCGATAATGTAATTGCCGGGATACTCGGGGATACCTGCAAGCCACTTGGTCTGCTCACGAAGAGCAGCAAGCTCCTCATCGGTCCACGCCTGGCCGAGAAGCGCGTCGATCGTCGGAGCGTTATACTTCGTCGTCGGGTTTGCGTTTACCATGATGGTTTCGCGTCCGAGGAGCTTCTGAGTTTCAGGCTGTGCCATCCACTTGATGTATTCCCAGGAATTCTGTACCGCCTTCTTCGAGCCGCCTCTCGGGATAACTCTCGATGCGACCGAAACGAAGGAGGTGCGGTTGATCGTTACTGTGCCGTCCTCGTTCTGCTGCTCCATGCCGCAAAGAGGAGCCATTTCCCAAAGTCCGCGGATATCGTAGTAGGACATAAGGGTGTTATAGGTACCGACAGCGGTTCCGAAGTAGATCGGAATTTCACCCGTACGGAAACGGGTGAGGTCGTAGTTGACCGAGCACTTGTACTTTGAGAACATATTACAAAGAGTTTCAAACGCATCAAGAGCGGTGTTACCGTCGAGACTTACTCTGTATCCGTCCTTTTCATAGAGCTCGCCGCCCATCTGATAGAGGAATAACTTAAGTCCGATAAGACCGTCAACCGCTACACTGGTTCCGGTAACGCCGCCGGGCATACCGATCTCAAGGTCGGCCGCCTGAAGCGCGGGAAGAATATCGTAAAGCTCCTCCCACGTATTCGGCGCCTTAACGCCGTTCTCGTAAAGAACGTCGGAGCGGTAGAACATCATATAGAAGTCCATATACGACGGGATACCGTAGGTATGGAACTCACCTTTTGCATTTTTCATCTGTAAGGGAGTCAGCGCCGCCTGGTCGAGGTTTGCGATAGTTTCCTCAAAGCCGTCCATCGTGTCAAGCTCCTTGACTGCGTCACGCAGACCCCACGTAATTGTGTCAACCGACGACATTTCGGCAATATCCGGTCCCATATTGGCGAGGATCGCCTCCGTAAGGCCTACCGTTATGACCTTCATCTTGACTTGTATTCCCGTTTGGGACGTAAAGTGTTCGTCTATAAGTCCTCGGGTTATGAGCGCGTCCTCACGGCCGAGTGCCGAGGTGATCCACTGCTCGATAACCATGCTCTTATCAACCGTTTCGCCCTTCTTGACCTTGAAGTCGACCGTCGTATAGTCCATAAAGAAGGAGCCGATGAACGCTCTGATCTCGAACCAGATGACCTCAAAGAAATTCGCCTTTGCCTTAGGAAGACCGTCCTTAGTTCCCTGTACGGTGAAGTAGTCGACCTTAAGGGGCTGTGAAAGGGACGCGTAGAGCCAGTTTGACAGCGCGATTATGTAGTTCTTGAAGGTTACGAAGTTAGGAGCGATCTTATATTCGTCCTTCATTTTCGCAAAGAGCATTGCGATAGTATTAAGTGTTGCGACCTGGTCGCCGAGCTCGCCCGTAATTGCCTCGAGCTCGTCGGCGATGCGGTAAAGATCCTTCGACGCCTGAACGATAGTATCGATAGCGTCGGGAACGAGGCGCTTGAAGCCGTAGTCACGGTAAGCGTCGGGGGTAGGTCCTGTAAGCTGAAGTATCTTCTTGTACGCAATATTCAGCTTGTCGATCATATTACCGATCTCGTAAACGTACTCGGTCATATCGCCGAGAACGGTCTCGAAGGTGATCTCATTCGTACCCTTTTCGAGGTAGAAAAGGAAGGTGTGTTCACCGTTTGACGCATAAGACGACTGCCAGGACGAGCTGTACTTGAAGCGTATGTTCGACGCCTCTTGGAACTGAAGCTCGCCGTTGATAAGAATACGTCTTGACGTGAACATACCGATCAGCGAATTCTGACGGAATCGGATAGCGATACGGTAAAGTCCCGTTTCGGGTACCTCGACCGTATACTTCATCCATTCGTTAACGGTCGTGCTGTTAACGATGTTGTAGCGGATCTGCTGAGGGTCCTGCGGCTCGGTAAGAGACGAGGTACGGTCGTTCTGCGGAAAAAGGTTAGCGTTAGAGATAAGGGTCGGGTTTTCTGCCTGAACCTTTATCTTTCCCCCGAGCGCCTTTTCAATGATCTTCACGCCCTCTGCCTTCTTCTGCTCGACAAATTCCGAGTAGGTAGGGGGAGCGTCGTAGGGATAAAGCGTGATTTTCGAGATAACGATAGGCTCGCGGTTTGCCTCAAAGGTAATCACGCGCTCGCCCTCGGTCAGCGTGAACTGGAAGGGCTCCATCGTATAGCCGAGCCAGTCGCGCAGATAATACTCCTGCCACTGCGGCTTCTCGTAACGTATGGGACGGATGTCGTTTCCCGCTGCGTCGGTCGGGAATATGCAGGTTCCGTCCTTGCGGTAGTCAAACTCGGTGTACGCCCAGTTTCTCGGGAAGTAGAAATATCTTGCCTCCGAGAAGGGAATGTAGCCGTCGATATAGAGAGTTCTCTCTATCGTCGTAAGAGTAGACACCTTAACGCCGTCCTTCTCGGCTATCGGGTAGTACTCTATCTTGATCGCGTATTTAGCGGTCTTAGGTATTTCTACCTTCCACGACGTCTTTCCCGATTCGGGCATATAAAGAACGTCGCCCTTGCCCTCGAAATCCTTAAGGATCTCGACGTTTGCGGTCGTGTTCGCGGGGTCGTAATCGATCGCGTCGATCACTTCCTCGCTTTCCGCCTTGTCAGCGGCATGCTTCTCGGCATACGAGAGATACGGCTGGCCGGCGTCACCGATGGCAAGATTGTCATGGAACGGTATGTCGGTAAGCAGATCGGCAATTACGTCAGCTTCCGATTCCGCCGCGCTCGTCGGGAGCACGGAGATACCGCCGAACAGAAGTACAAACGAGAGAAATCCCGAAAGTACCTTCGTAAAGAATGAATGTTGCATCAATCTTTTTCCTCCTGTGGTATTTTGCTTGCGGGGGAATACGCTTGGCTGATCCGTTCGCAGCCCGGATCAATCCGAAAGTGACCTTTTACGCCGTTTGTTCCTCTGAACCGGTCGGCATATCAAACCGTTCCTATCACTAATCCTCTTCGACCTGCCGCTCGGCTACGCCGTCGGCGGGAGGCAGGATAAGAAATTTCATCCGAAAGGGTGCCCCCGAGGACACTCAAAACCCTAAAAAGGGCAGAATATCCCCTTTGTTTTTTATACTATAGTATAATAACATAATTTTTTTGTACTGTCAATACGCGCACGATGCGCTTTTTAAGCAGTAGGGCGATTTTGCGTCCGAAAATCGAACGCTTTGAGCCGTCTCTGAACCTTTTTTTGCGGGATATTGATGCAATTTTGGAACTGATTAAAACCGCTTTGAGTAATTTGTATTTACCTTTCGGCATTTGCAAGGTCTTATATCGGTTGTAATTTGCGTAATTTTCGCCGATTAAGAGTAATTTTTGTTTACCTTTTGGGTTTTTGTTGTCAACTTTAACAACAAAGTCGACATATTTCGCATTTTGTGCAAACCCCACAAATTATGAACGCAAAATTCTACACATCCGATATCGGTGTTTTTTGCGCGCCGCCTCAGTCCTCCGCAAACTTCTTCACCGCCTTGACAATGTGCGTATATAATGATATAATAAGGAAGCAAACCGAAAACGAGGATATAGAAATGAACAGCTTCTACGCACTGCTTTTCAGACAAAAATACATAACGAGATGGGGGCTGATGCGCTCCGTCACGCGCGAAACGCTCGCCGAGCATACCGCCGAGGCGGCAGTCATTGCTCACGCGCTCGCCGTTATCGGCAACACCGTTTTCGGCAAAAGCTACGATCCCGAGCGTGTTGCCGCCATTGCTCTGTTTCACGATGCCGCAGAGGTGTTCACGGGGGATCTCCCGACGCCGATCAAGTATTTCAGCCCCGAAACGAAGCGCGATTACACCGAAATCGAGCGCCACTCGATCGAGCGGTTGCTTTCAAAGCTTCCGCCTGAGCTCCGCCCGACCTATGAGGGCCTGCTCACGCCGGCCGAAGCCGACGCCGAGAGTGTCAGGCTCGTGAAAATTGCCGACAAGCTTTGCGCTTACATAAAGTGTCTTACCGAAGAAGCGGCAGGCAACCGCGAATTTACCGCGGCGAGAAGGTCGACCGAAGCGATCCTCGACAGCATCGACAGCGACGAGCTTCGTTATTTCAGGGAAAATATGCTTGATGCGTTCTCTTATTCGCTCGACGAGCTTTAATTGAGGTTATTATGATAGGAATTTTTGACAGCGGTCTCGGCGGACTTACCGCCATTAAGGAAATGCTCACGCTCTCGCCGAGCGAGGAGCTTATATACTTCGGCGACACAGGACGTGTTCCTTACGGAAACCGCTCCTCTGACACGATAACCAAATACGCGTCTCAGGACGCCGCGTTTTTGATGAGCAAAGAGGTCGACGCCATCGTCGTCGCCTGCGGTACCGTCAGCACGACGTCGATAGACCATCTCAAGGCAACTCTTCCGATTCCCGTCATCGGTGTCGTCGAGCCGTCTGCCGAGGCGGCGGTCAAGGCAACGAAAAACGGCAAGATCGCCGTCATCGGAACTGCCGCGACAATAAGAAGCGGTGCGTTTGAGCGCGAGATAAAGAAGCTTTCGCCCGACGCCGAGGTAATAACGCAGGCGTGTCCTCTTTTCGTTCCGCTCGTTGAGAACGGATTTATTTCCGATAACTGCGAGATAACCCGCCTGACGGTCGAGCATTATCTTTCAGGGATAAGAGAGAGCGGTGCCGACACGCTCATTCTCGGCTGTACGCACTATCCGATAATTGCGGGCGTCATCTCAAAGGTGCTTCCGAACGTTACTCTTATAAATTCCGGTGCCGAGGCGGCAAAAAAGGCGCTTGAAGTGCTTGGAAAAACGGAGAGCGGCGGAAACGGTTCGGTCAGCTACTACGTCAGCGACGACCCGACGACGTTCGTTGCGAACGCTTCTCTTTTCCTTGGAAAAGAGATAAACGGAACGGTTGAGAAGATAAATATAAATGAATATTGAAATTTAAGGAGGTAAAAATGAAAAAGATACTTATAGCTTCGATCGTCATAGTTATAACGGTAGCAACCATCTTGTTTTTACCTATTCCGCAAAGCACCTGCAAGGACGGTGGAACAAAGGTTTACGCCTCCCTCACCTATAAGATCGTCGTTTGGAACAAGTATTTAGCATCAAGCCCCGACGGAAGCAACAAAGGCGACCTGCATATATATCGCAAGGTGTCGATCTACTGGTTCTCCGACAAAGACAAGAGCATTGACGAGCTATGGGAGATTGAGATGTCGAGATACAAATGATATAAACCTCTTTTTGTAATTAACGCCCCGTCATTGGGGCGTTTTTATTTTGAAGTTAAACAGACGGGCGACCGATGGTCGCCCGCACAAAAATGATGTTACTTTGTTTTGGCATACGGTTGCTTCGCAACCTACACCTCATCCGACGCCTTCGGCGTCACCTTCTCCCGCCGGAGAAGGCAAGAGGGCGTTCGATCTATTCTCTCACATGGAAAGCGACAAAAAAGAGCCCATGAGGGCTCTTTTTATATCAATATTCAAGCTTTGAATGGCCGAAGCGGTTTATCAACGCGTCTATCTTCTGACCGTTTTTGCACATAGGGCATTCGTGCGAGCCGTAGCTGACGTAATCGTTCAGATCCTTTAGATCAAATATCGAGCAAACGGGATATCCCATACACTCATCTGCGATAGCAAATATTGAGCAAACGCCCGCCACGTCTCCGCCGTAGTAGCGGATCGCTTCAATCGCACCGCGCGCCGTAAAGCCCGTTACGATCGATGCGGCAAGGATAAGCACGCGGTTGCCCGTTATCATCGGAGAAACGCTGTCGCGGAAGAGCAGCTGGTTTCCCGCCGTATACTCAGGGGTCAGAACGTTTATCGTCTGATTCGAATTGATCCCCGCGTACGAGGTCTTTGTAAGCTCATTTGCAAGGCAAGCGCCTATAACCTCGGTTCCGTCAAGGCAAAGCACGGTATTCACGACAGAGCTTCCGATATAATGTGCGGCAAGCTCCGCCCCGACCGCCTTCGCTTCGGACAGACGCGTCTTTTGCTTCGTCACGTCGATATAATAGTTTATATGGCTATGGCTCGTTGCAAAGTGACCGCGCGCTACGCGCAGAAACAGGTTGCTCTTATTCGTCTTTATTTCATAAATATTATCTGTCGGCATAGGAATTCTCCTTTTCGCTTTTTATCATTATACCCTATTCCTCAAAAAAATGCAATACCCTTGGTATTCAGGCATTCACAAGGGTGCGTTCAGCCCTCTTTTTGTGCCACTCCTCGCTTTGAGCGTGTTTTTTCGCGTAATAGGCGTCGTCTGATTCCTCGCGGGCAGGCATTTTGCGTCCGACGCGGTAGGTGCCGTCCTTATTTTTGATGCAAAACAGGAATGCAAGATATTTTCCGCCGCATTCGCAGTCGAGCTTCGACATTACCTTGCCTCTGCGGCACGAGACCCATTCGCCGCTTTGCAGAAGCCTTCTGCATTCGGGGCAGACGAAGGTGTTTACCTCTTCGTCCCTCAAAATTTCGCTGAATTTCGCAAAGCTCTTGCCGATCGGCGGGAGCTTTGAGCTTCTCGTTATATCGTCATAGCCGTTAAAGCCCGCTTCCATATCAAGATGCCGGCAGATCGCCGCCGTGCTGAGCGCGTCGTTTAATGCGTCGTGTGCTTCAAACGGCGGCTCGTTCAGTATTTCCATCGCGGCAGTAAGCGAGTGCTGGCGTTTTTCCTTGGTTATTTGCGAATCAAATATCGGCTGAACGTCATAATGCGGCGGGAGCGACTCGGTGTCGATACCGTGCAGCGTCATATTGTCCTTCAGCATCGGAATATCGTCACAGCCCCAGGTAAGGAGCGTGCATTCTGATCCGCACCACTTCGTAAAAAGGCGGTATGCGGTCGGGAAGGCGTGTCCGCGCTTCAGGTCTGACGTGCGGATCCCCGTCAGCTCGCGCACCTTATAATTCATTATTTTGTAGTGGCGCGGAGATATCATTATTTTGAAAACGTCCACAGTGTTGAAGCTGCCGTCGAGCTTCACCGCACCGATCTGCACGATCTCGCCGCGCAGCTTGACCGGTTCGGTCACGAACTGCTCGCGGGACAGCGCTTGGTTCCATTCAAGGTCGAGGACTATGTAGTGCATAATTTTTCCCTGTCTGTCTTTATCTTCCTCAAAAAACTCCGTTTTCCCTCGAAAACGGAGTTTTTATTTCGGGTAATTACGCTTAATAAAGCGGATACTTTTCGCAGAGCTTCTTGACTTCGGCTCTGATATAATCAGCGGAGTTTTCAAAATCGGAAGCAACGAGCTTGATGAGCTTACCGATCGTTACCATATCCTCTTCCTTAAGACCTCTCGTCGTTGCGGCGGGGGTGCCTACTCTGATACCGCTTGTGATAAAGGGACTTGCGGGATCGTTCGGAATGGCGTTCTTGTTTGCGGTGATATGTACCTCGTCAAGACGGTGCTCCATTTCCTTGCCCGTTACGTTGAAGTTACGAAGGTCAACGAGCATAAGGTGGTTATCGGTTCCGCCCGATACGAGGTCGAAGCCCTCACTGACGAGAGTATCTGCAAGAACCTTTGCGTTCTTTACGATCTGCTCCTGATATGCCTTAAACTCGGGCTTGAGTGCCTCGCCGAAGCATACTGCCTTTGCGGCGATGATATGAAGAAGCGGTCCGCCCTGGATTCCGGGGAATATCGCCTTATCTATCTTCTTTGCAAGCTCCTCGCGGCAGAGGATAAGTCCTCCGCGGGGGCCGCGAAGCGTCTTATGAGTAGTCGTCGTAACTACGTCTGCGTAGGGAACGGGGTTCGGATGAAGTCCTGCCGCAACAAGTCCTGCGATGTGTGCCATATCTACCATAAGATATGCGCCGCACTTCTTTGCTATCTCAGACATTCTCTCAAAGTCGATAACGCGGGGATATGCCGACGCACCTGCGACGATGAGCTTCGGCTTGACCTCCATTGCCTGTGCTTCAAGCTTATCGTAGTCGATAAGGTGAGTTACGGGGTCGACGCCGTAGGAAACGAAATTATAGTAAAGACCCGAGATGTTTACGGGGCTTCCGTGTGTGAGGTGTCCGCCGTCCGCAAGCGACATACCCATTACGGTATCTCCCGCCTGAAGAAGCGCAACGTACACTGCGGTATTTGCCTGCGAGCCGCTATGGGGCTGAACGTTCGCGTGCTCTGCGCCGAAGAGCTTCTTTGCGCGGTCGCGCGCGATATCCTCGACTACGTCGACCTTTTCACAGCCGCCGTAGTAGCGCTTGCCCGGATATCCCTCTGCGTATTTATTCGTAAGAATGGTTCCTGCCGCCGCCATTACTGCGGGGGAAACGAAGTTTTCCGATGCGATAAGCTCGATGCCGTCGCACTGACGCTCGAACTCTGCTTCTATTGCCTTTCCGACCTCGGGGTCATTTTCGGTCAAAAAGCGGAGTGTTTCTTCTACCATTGTTTTTTCCTCACATTTCAACAAAATTTCTCATTATACCACAGTATAACACATCAGCGAAGTAAAATCAAGAAGGGGCAGAGAAAATTTTGTTATCATTCGAGGTAATGTTTTGGGGATTTTGCTATGTTGGTTTTTTCGGCATTGAGGAAGACAAGAGGGCGTCACCTCCAACCCGGGCAGGGGGCTTGCTCCTCCCGTAAATGTTTAACAAACGGGCTATTCGCAACGCCCCTATGAAAACGGTTTAACCCTTCGCCACGTTATGCAGCCCCTTCTCGCGTATATTTCTCTACAAATATTTTAATTTTATTATAAATACTAATTGCAATATGAAAAAAATTGTGCTACAATAAAAAATGGATTAGAATATTTCCACGCGAACACGTTTTTTGCGTGCAGGAATGCAAATTCAGAGAAAAGGTGGGACCGAAATGGGCTTATTTACATGGGAGACGTTTAAGTATCAGCTCTTGAATATGAATATTCTTGACGTTATAGACATACTGCTTGTCGCCATAATGATGTATTTCGTCTACGCCTTTATTCGCGACAGACGTGCGGGCAAGCTCGCCGTCGGTGTCGCTTTGCTTATCGCAATAATGCTTCTCGGCAGTATGATAGGTCTGTCCTCGGTGTCGTTCATTATGACGAACCTGTTCCAGGTCGGCTTCGTCGCGCTCGTTATCGTATTCCAGCCCGAGCTTCGCGCCGCGCTTGAAAAGATGGGCGGCGAACGCTTCAAGGGCTTCATTCCGAAAACGGAGCACAAGGACGCAAACGAGGGTGCAGCGGCGGGGATTGCCGAAATTTCGGCCGCAGTATCTCAGCTTGGACGCTCGCGTACAGGCGCGCTTATAGTTATGGAGCGCACGACAAAGCTCGGCGACGTCGCAAAGAGCGGTGTCACAGTGAACGCCGACGTATCGTCATTTATGCTCCGCAACGTGTTTTACGAGGGCGCTCCGCTTCACGACGGAGCGGTCATAATCCGTGATTGGCGTATCGCCTCTGCGGGCTGCTTCCTTCCCCTCTCGACGAACGAGGAGATAATAAAGGACCTCGGAACCCGTCACCGTGCGGGCATCGGAATAAGCGAGGAAAGTGACGCCGTAGTCATCATCGTTTCCGAAGAAACGGGAACGATATCTATCGCAATGAACGGACAGATGAAGCGCGGATATACCCACAATTCGCTTAAAAAGGAGCTTGAAGGACTTTTCCTGTCTGAGGGTGAAAAGACCGTAGTTCCGAAGATATTTACCCATAAAAAAGATAAAAACACCGCAAAAAAGGAGGGCGAGTCGAATGGAAAATGAAGTAAAGACCGACCTTCGCCCCGAAATAGTCGAAACAGAGGGCAATATTACCGTCAAGAGAAACAAGACTATTGATTTTCTTGCGAAGATAATATGCCTGCTTCTCGCGTTTTTCCTCTGGTACTACGCGTCGAGCATCGACACGGTAATCCAGGAAAAGGAATTCACCGCAGTTCCCGTTGAGATCGTAAACCACGGCGGCTTTGCCGTTCTTTCGGGAGACGGAACGACCGTCGACGTTACCCTCTCGGGCAACGCCGGTGCACTCAGAAAGGTGAAAAATTCCGACATCCGCGCCTACGTTGACGTGTCGAACGTAACCGAGGCGGGAGAAAAGTTCTTCGATATCGTTTTTAAGCTGCCAAACGGCGTTACGCTTGAAAAGTCGAGCATCGGAACGCTCACCGTTTACCTCGACAATACCGCTTCAAAGGATATTCCGGTCGAAGCCAAGCCTTTTAACTACTCGATGTCGAGCGAATACTCGCTCCATCTGAGCGATATTCCCGCCGTTAAGATCACGGGGCCCGAGCAGATCGTTAACAGCATCGTCCGCGCCGAGCTTCCCATCGACCTTAAGGGCGAAGCAATAACGAGCGGAAGAATTTACAGCGAAAAGGTCAAGCTTATCGGCGAGGACGGTCTCGAGATCTCCGAGTCCGACCGCCGCTACGTGCGTCTTTCCTCTAACAGCTCGTCGGTCACCGTTTCCCTTTACGGAAACGCTACCGTGCCGATCGAGGTAGTATTCAAGCACGGCATTCAGAAAAGCGAAAACGCAAACGTTACGCTCAGCCGTCAGACTCTCAAAGTTTACGGCGAGATCGGTACGATCAAAAACCTGACCGTCAAATGTATAATCGACGAAAAGACGCTCAAGAACGGTATCCCCGTAAACTGCGTCGTCGGTCTACCTGCGGGTGTACAGAACCTCGATAACGTAAAGTCGATAAACGTGACGGTATCCTTGAAGAATTTCACCGAAAAGGAGCTTACCATCCCCGTTTTCGACGCAAATAACGTAAGGATCACAAGCATTACGGCAAAATTCCGCGGCGAAAGCGCCGTTATGGGTCGGCTTGATCAGTCGCTGATAAAGGCAACCGTCAAGGTCGCTGAGAATGCATCCGGAACCGTCACCGCTCCCGTTACGTTTGAGTTTCTCGGAGAATTGTCGGGAAGCGTTTACGAGATCTATCAAGAGGGCTCGCCCTATACCGTAACCGTTAACGCAAGCGCGGCGAGAAGAAAATAAAAGGCAAAAGAACGCCCCGATGCTTCGACACGTTGTTGACCTTCTCCTGAGGGAGAAGGGGAACCACCGAAGGTGGTGGATGAGGAGTAAGTTCCCTTATTCGACACCTCATCCGACCATAGTAGGTTGCGCAAAGCGCAAACTACCGCACCGTTCTCCCGCCGGAGAAGGTATAACAATGCCCCGATTATTTTAACTGCAAATAACAGGTCAAAAATGAAAATTGTAATACGAAACATCCGCACACCGATATCGGTGTCGGAAAGCGAGGTAATGGAGCAGGCCTGTTCTCGGCTTGCTCCGTTCACTCTCAAAAAGGATATTATAAATAAGCATATTTTCCGCCGCTCCGTTGATACTCGGCGCAGAGAGGTCACGTTCGTATGGTCGGTTGCCGTTGAAGTGGCAAACGATCTGACAGAAAATGAGCTTAAAGCCATTGACGCGGCAGAGCTATACGAAAGCGATCCGCTCGACGGAGTAAGCTCGGGAAACGAAATTATGACCGAGCGTCCCGTCGTCGTCGGCTTCGGGCCTTGCGGAATGTTTTCCGCTCTTATGCTTGCCGAAAAGGGTTACCGCCCGATAGTTATTGAGCGCGGCGACAACGTACTCACCCGCACCCAGAAGGTCGGAAGATTTTCCCGCGACGGAATTCTTGACACCGAGAGCAATATTCAGTTCGGCGCGGGCGGCGCAGGCACCTTTTCCGACGGCAAGCTCGTCACTCGCATAAACGACGCGCGCGTCGGTTACGTTCTTCATCGGCTTTATTCCTTTGGCGCGCCGAAGGAGGTGCTTCTTCACGCGAAGCCTCATATCGGCACCGACAAGCTCCTTGGAGTAGTAAATAACGTCGCCGCGCGGATAACCGAGCTTGGCGGCGAAATAAGATATAACACGCGTCTTGACGGAATAGTAATGAATGGCGGCAAGGCAAATGCCGTTAAGACGAATAACGGAGAGATTCCCTGCTCCGCCGTTATTCTCGCAATCGGTCACAGCGCAAGAGATACATATTATTATCTTAAAGGCGCGGGCTTTAAGCTTGTTCCAAAGCCCTTTTCGGTCGGTGTTCGTATTGAGCATTTAAGAGAGGACATTGACCGTGCCGTTTACGGCAAACACGCGGGCGACAGCCGACTCGGTGCCGCTGAATATACACTTTCAAAGCGTATCGGCGAGGACTGCGTTTACTCATTTTGTATGTGTCCCGGCGGCGAGGTAGTTGCCGCCGCATCGGAAGAGGAAGGCGTGGTTACGAACGGAATGTCGCGTTATAAGCGCGACGGCGTTAACTCCAATTCCGCGCTTGCCGTAAACGTAATGCCCGACGGTGATCCTATCGAATTCCAGCGCAGGCTTGAGCGAGATGCATTCAAGCTCGGCGGAGGCGATTATTCCGCGCCGATAATGACGGTCGGCGATTTTCTTCACGGCACAAGCGGACGGTCTCCGTCCCGTGTCAGCCCGACCTACCGAAAGGGAAAGGTCAAGGAAGCCGACCTGAGAAAGCTCTTCCCCGAGCGCATTTCGTCGATGCTTGATCTTGGTATCCGCGATTTTGAACATAAAATAAAGGGCTTTTCAAGCCCGTCGGCGATCTTGACGGGAGTTGAGAGCAGAACCTCTGCGCCGTTACGAATTATGAGAAACGAGGCGCTTATTGCCGAGGGCTTTGATAATATTTATCCCTGCGGCGAGGGTGCCGGATATGCGGGCGGTATAACCTCTGCCGCCGTCGACGGCATCAAAGTCGCCGAGGAGATAATTAAGAGATATAAGAGGTTTTAATAAAAAGGCTTCCCCCTTGGGGAAGGTGGCTGAGCGAAGCGAAGTCGGATGAGGTTAGGCGGCAAAGCCGCCGTGTGCCAGAAGTAATGTTACTTCACTTTTAGAACACCTCATCCACCGCGGGCGCAGCGCCCGCGGTCCCCCTTCCCCCGCTGGGGAAGGCTAACATCGCGGCGCATCTCCCTTAACGGAAGGGAAATCGGACGTTAAAAAATCAAAATCATCACGAAAGGAGGCACGTTATGGCGAAAAAAATATGGAACATCGGATCGCGTTCCGATTCTCCCGAAATAATGAATATCGCACAAACGCTCGGTGTATCGATCCCGACTGCAAATCTGCTCTACAACCGCGGATACGTAACGCCTGCGGATGCCTCCGCATTTATACGGCTCGAAGCCGAGCTTTTCCACGATCCGTTTCTGATGGCGGATATGAAAAAGGCGGCGGACAGGATCGCCGACGCGATGGAAAAGGGCGAGAAAATCGCAATTTACGGCGACTACGACGTCGACGGCGTGTCGTCGACCTGCCTGCTCTCCCTTTACTTCCGCGACAACGGCGTGGAAACGGAATATCACATTCCGAACCGCGTCGGCGAAGGCTATGGCGTTAACCGCGAGGCAATCGACAAGCTGGTCGGGGGCGGAACGAACCTCATAATCACCGTCGACACGGGCATTACCGCCGTCGATGAGGCTGAATACTGCGCGTCACTCGGCTGCGATATGGTAATAACCGACCACCACGAGTGCCGCGGCGAGATACCGATGGCTGCCGCCGTCGTGAACCCTCACCGTCCCGACTGCCCCTACCCCTTTAAGGAGCTTGCCGGCGTCGGAGTTGCGTTCAAGCTCGTGACCGCGATAGAATACACGCTCCGCGTAAGGCGAGGAACCCCGACCGACGGTTTTTTGACCGATATTTGCAAAAAATATATCGACCTCGCCGCGCTCGGAACCGTTGCGGACGTTATGCCGCTCGTGAATGAAAATCGGCTTATCGTAAGTATGGGTCTGTCTTATATGGAGAGATCGCCCCGAGCGGGAATTACCGCGCTTCTCGACGCCGTTGACGCGGTAAAGGCGCCGAGCAAAAAGCGCAAAATGACATCCTCCGTCATCAGCTTCACCATCGCACCCCGCATAAATGCGGCGGGCAGAATGGCGTCGGCATCGCGTGCCGCGGAGCTGTTTCTCTCCCGCGATCCCGACGAAATACGCGAAATCGCGGAAGAGCTGTGTCTTATAAATTCTCAAAGACAAAACGAGGAAAACAAGATAGTCGATTCCTTAAAGGAACGAATCGAAAATGAACTTGCTCTGAATTCCCCCGTCATCGTTCTTGACGACACGGGCTGGAACCACGGCGTTATCGGCATCGTTTCCTCACGCATTACCGAAAAATACGGCAAGCCGTCCATCATAATCTCGTTTGAGGACGGTGTCGGCAAGGGCTCCGGGCGAAGCGTCAAGGGAATGAACCTCGTCGAGGCTCTCGTCCACTGCTCCGACCTGCTCGAAAAATTCGGCGGTCACGAGCTGGCGGCAGGTCTTACCGTAAAGGAAGAAAACCTCGAGCCGTTCAAGAAAAAGCTGAAGGAATACGCCCTCTCGGCTCTCGGAAAAGAGTCGGCTTCCCCGACGCTCGAGCTTGATTTTGAGCTTTCGCCGAGCGAAATGACGCTAACTTTGGCATCAGAGCTTGAGCTTATCGAGCCGTGCGGTGTCGGAAATCCGCAGCCGTCCTTCTACTGCCCGTCGCTGACGGTCATTGAGGCGACCTCAATGGGTCAGGGCAGACACACGAAATATCTCCTCGAAGGAAACGGCAAGCGCATTTCCGCCGTGTTCTTCGGAAGCTCCCCCGAGGAGCTTGGATTTTCGCCGTCCGATAAGGTCGACATCGCCTTTAAGCTCGGTATAAACGAATTCCGCGGCGCAAAAAGCGAGCAAATACTGCTCCGTGATATACGCCGTTCAAACGAGCAACGCACTGAACGCGAAAAGGAATATGACGAATATTTAAGCATCATCGACGGCGTTACGCCGCCCGGCAAAAACATTCCCGTCCGCGCTGATTTCGTCAGCACCTATCTCCACCTTAAAAGAACGACGCCCGAGGACGGCGCTTCGATACCGTTGCGCTCGCTTCTTCACGCGCTTATTCCCATAAACGGCGGTGATATGAGCTATATAAAGCTCCGCCTCGTTCTTGATATTTTAAGCGAAAGCGGAGTTATTACCCTGAGCGGTACCGACGGCGAAAAAGGAAGCGAAAGCGTCTTTATTGCCGTCCCTCACATTGAAACGAAAGTAGATTTGGAAAGATCATGCATATACAAGCAGCTAACGAAACAGTAAAAAACGACCCGACGGGCATAGGAAAGCTTCTATCTGCCATCGAAAAGTCGGGTAAGCACTACGACACCGACAAGATAATGCGTGCCTACGAGCTCGCAAGGGAGCTTCACGAGGGTCAGTACCGTTACAGCGGAGACCCTTATATAAGCCACCCCGTTGCCGTTGCCGAAATAGCGGTAGGGCTCGGTCTCGACACCGATTCGATCTGCGCCGCGCTTCTTCACGATACCGTCGAGGACTGCGGCGAGCTTATCGACCTTACGATGATAAAAAAGGCGTTCGGGGAGGACGTTGCACACCTCGTTGACGGCCTGACGAAGCTCGTCCGTATTCCCTTTTCGGATAAAGAGGAGCAGCACGTTGAGGACCTTCGTAAGATGTTCCTCGCCATGGCGAAGGACGTCCGAGTTATCTTCGTAAAGCTCTGTGACCGACTTCACAATATGCGTACCCTCGGCGTAAAGAAGGACGAAAAGAGACGAAGCACCGCCCTTGAAACGATGCACGTTTACGCGCCCCTTGCTCACCGGCTCGGTATGCAGAGAATGAAGCACGAGCTTGAAAACCGTTCTCTCGAATACCTCGATCCGATCGGACACGAGGAGATCCGTAACGACATCGAAAAGCGTTACGGCGAGAGCCGCGACTTCATCGAGCAGATGCGTAAACGCGTCTCCGACAAGCTGACGGGAGCGGGAATCAAGTTCACACTTGAAGGACGCGTAAAGAGCGTTTACAGCATCTACCGCAAGATGTATCAGCAGAATAAGAGCTTTGAGGAGATATTCGACTTCTACGCGCTCCGAGTCATCGTCGACACCGAGGAGGAATGCTACGTCGTCCTCGGTATGATACACGAAATGTTCAATATGGTGCCCGGACGCTTCAAGGACTATATTTCCACCCCGAAGCCTAATATGTACCGTTCTCTGCACACAACCGTTATGGGAAGAAACGCCATTCCCTTTGAGGTTCAGATAAGAACCTGGGAAATGCACCGTGTCGCAGAATACGGTGTCGCCGCACACTGGAAATACAAGAGCGGCGAGGAGAGCAGAGAAGAGATTGACCGCAAGCTTTCCTGGATAGCGAAGCTCATTGAAACTGAGGACGACACGCGCGACCCCGAGGAATTTCTTCAGGCACTCAAAATAGATATAATGCACGACGAGGTCTTCGTCTTTACCCCCAAGGGCGACATTATAACGCTCCCGCAGGGCGCGACCGTCATCGACTTCGCGTATGCAATTCACTCCGCCGTCGGTAACAAGATGGTAGGAGCGAAGATAAACGGTATGATAGTTCCTATCGACCGCGCTCCGCAAAACGGCGAGATCGTTGAGATAATTACCTCCGCCGCATCGCGAGGCCCGTCGCGTGACTGGATGAAGATAGTCCGCACAGGCGAAGCGCGAAACAAGATACGCCAATGGTTCAAGAAGGAGCAGCGTCCCGAGAACATCAACGTCGGCCGTATCGAGATCGAGCGCGAATTCAAGCGCATCGGCAAGGCGTGTACCGACGCGCAGAAGGCCGAAATTCTTCTCAACGTCGCGAAGCGTATCGGCATTCAGGATATTGAAGACCTTTACAATACGATAGGCTACGGCGGAATTACCGTTTCGAAGATCGGAACCAAGATAAGAGACGAGTTCGACCGCGTAGTCAAGGACGAAACGCCCGCTATCGTCGAAGCGTCTGACGTTCAGACCGTAAAGCGCAAGAAGTCGACGAGCGGAGTTATCATCGACGGCGTCGAGGGTCTATCCGTCAAGTTCAGCAAGTGCTGTAACCCTCTCCCCGGAGACTCGGTCATCGGCTTTATAACCAAGGGATACGGCATTTCGGTTCACAAGCAGGACTGCCCGAACGTCATTTCGGGACTTAAAAACCCCGCATATATCGACCGCTGGGTAAATGCGCGCTGGGAAAGCACCTCGATGCACGGCGGTGAGTTTGAGGCGCATATAAGAATTACCGCACAGCCCGGTATCCGCCTTATCGCCGACATTACGATGGCGCCTGCCGATATGCGCGTCGCGCTTCTCGGCATAGCAACGCACAACCGCTCCGACTGCACGATAGTCGAGCTTACGGTCAGCTGTAAAAATCTTGACCATTTCAAATCTATCCTCTCGCGTCTGCGCTCTGTCGACAACGTTGAGGAAGTAAGTAGAGGTTATACGACGTGAAGGCGGTAATTCAAAGAGTAAAATACGCCTCGGTCACGGTTGAAAACGAGGTCGTCGGCAAGATAGGGCAGGGATTTCTCGTGCTTCTCGGCGTCGGAAAGGGCGACAGTGAAGCGGAAGCCGATATTTTGGCGGCTAAAATTGCAAAAATGAGAATTTTTTGCGACGAGAACGGCAAAATGAACCTGTCGCTTAACCAAATAGGCGGCGAAATTCTCGTAATTTCGCAGTTTACCCTCTACGCAAACTGCGTCCACGGTAACCGCCCAGACTTTTTTGCCTCAGAAGGCCCCGTCCGCGCAAACGAGCTTTACGAATATTTTACAGACAAGGTAAAAGCCCTCTCGGAATGTAAGACTGAGCGCGGAATTTTCGGCGCGGATATGAAGGTCGAGCTTCTTAACGACGGCCCCGTGACGATAATCCTCGACACCGACGAGCTTCGAGGGGACAAAAAATGATAGTTAAGATCGAGGGCGATATAAAAAGAACCTATTGCCAAAATCTATGTCTTATCTTCTTCCCCGGTGCGAAGTTCCCCGAAAACGAAGTTCAGACGGGAGAAATTCCCGAAGCAAACGTGGTTTTGCGCGGGGAAAACGGCGTTTTTTATGCGGAAGTGACGCTTTTCGACGGAAAAACGACCGCTTCGGGCAGGGGCGAAGCAGAAGCGAATGAAATACGAACCCCCGACCGCGCAAAAAAGCTCGCAGTCGGAAAGGCATTTCAGCGTGCGGGCGGGGTTTTACTCGGTCAGGCACCCCCTTGGGGAATTTCAACGGGCGTCCGCCCGTCGAAGCTCGCAGAGGAGCTTGTAAAAAACGGGCTGACGAGGGACGAGGCAGTAAATGCTCTCGTTTCGGATTTCCTTATCCGAAAGGAGAAAGCCGAGCTGCTCACCGAGGTAAACGAGCGTCAGAAATACGCGCGTTCGCTGCTCGGCTCCGACACCTGTTCCCTTTATATATCAATTCCGTTCTGCCCGACGAGGTGCGGTTACTGCTCCTTCGTATCGTATTCTACCCCGCGATACCTCGCGACGCTCCCCGATTATCTTGACAAGCTCTGTCTTGATATTGAGAACAGGTGCAGACAGATAAACGAGGCGGGCAAAAGGATAAAGACCGTCTATATCGGCGGCGGAACCCCTACCGTCCTTAACGAAAAGCAGCTTCACCGTCTGCTTTCCACAGTCGTGGATAATATAAAGGGGCATAATATCCTCGAATTTACCGTCGAGGCGGGACGTCCCGACACCGTGACAAAGGAAAAGTTTGATATTATGACCTCGTTCGGCGTTGACAGAACGAGCATAAATCCGCAAATTCTCGATGACGGTGTTCTGAGTGAAATCGGCCGCCGTCATACCGTCGACGATTTCTACCGTGCTTATGAAATTGCGGTAAAAAGCGGTATAAGAAGCATAAACACCGACCTTATCGCAGGGCTTCCGACGGCAACCGAGGAAAGCTTCTGCTCGACCGTCGACAAGATAATCGACCTTTCCCCGCAAAACGTAACGGTTCATACCTACTGCGTCAAGCGTGCCGCGTCGTTTACGACCGAGGCGCTTCTCGGCGGTGACAAGCGCGGTATATACTCCTTTTTCGGTGGTGTAAGTGCTTCCTGCGTCGATTACGCCCAAAGGGCGCTCGGTCAGGCGGGATATTTCCCCTACTACCTCTACCGCCAAAAGAACGCGCAGGGGAATCTCGAGAACGTCGGCTTCTGCCGTGACGGATATGAGGGGCTTTACAACATATTTATAATGGAAGAGCTTCAGGACATCTACGCCGTCGGTGCGGGGGCTGTCAGCAAATTCTTAAATCGTGGCGGCAAGATCGAGCGAATATTCGAGCCGAAATACACATACGAATATATAAATAAGTAAAAAAGGGTTAAAAAAGTGAGTGCAAAGGAAAGAAAGGGAGCGTCCCGAATGCTCTCGGGCGTCCTCGCCCTGACGATAGCAAATCTGTTCGTCAAGACGGTCGGACTCCTTCTCAAAATACCGCTCCGCGGAATACTCTCCGACAGCGGAATGGCATATTACAACAATGCCTACGACATATACGCCTTCCTTTATACCGTGTCGAACGTGGGACTGCCTACCGCCGTTTCGATGATGATATCGGAAAACCGTGCAAGCGGTAATATACGGGAAAGCAAGAAGATAATGAAGATAGCGATGTGGCTTTTCGTCGCTATAGGCCTTATCGGCACTTCCATAATGTTCTTCGGTGCGCCGCTCTTTGAGACGGCGTACAAGATAGACAATCTGTCGTTCAGCATTATGGCGATCGCCCCGACGCTCTTCTTTATATGCATCGCGTCGGCGCTCAAGGGCTATTTTCAAGGTTACCAGAATATGGTTCCGTCGGCGGTCTCGAACGTCATCGAGGCAGTCGGAAAGATGGCTCTCGGTATCCTCTTTGCAAATTACGCCGTTCAGGCAGGCAAGCCGACACATATTGTCGCCGCCTACGCCGTCTTCGGTCTGACCGTCGGAGTTGCGGCGGGAATGGTGTCGCTCATTATAAGAAAGCTCGTCTTTAAGCCCGCAAAATACGATACCGAATACGCCGGCCTATTAAAAGACGGTATGGAAACAAGCTCCGCGTCGAAGATTATCAAGATGCTTATTGCTATCGCGATACCGATAACCCTTTCAAGCTCGGTTATGACGCTGTCAAACGTGCTTGACGGTATAATCCTGTCGCGCGGATTACAGCTCAACTACACGCAGGAAGCGACGAAGGCGTTTATCGGAAACTTAAAGACCTGCGTTACCCCGATAAGTAACATAATTTTGGCGTTCGCCAACCCGATAACCTCGGTCATAGTACCGCTCATTTCGGTCGCCGTCGCCGAGGGCAAGCCCGAAAAGGTCAAAAAGACGATGGATACCGCCTTCCGTATGGGAATAATCGTAATTCTTCCCTGTATCTTCGGAATTTCGGTTCTTGCAGAACCGATAGTTGCATTCCTTTTCCGCTCGGCAAGTGCCGCAAGGTCGGCAGGGCCTCTCCTTTCGGTTCACGTTATGTCGGTATTCTTTATGAGTATGATATCGACGACAGCGGCGATACTTCAGTCACATAAGCTCGGGCGTTACCCCGTTATCAGCGTTGCAGTCGGTGCCGTCGTAAAGGTCATTACAACGATGGCTCTCGTTTCGGTAAAGGATATCGGCGTTATGGGCTCGCCCATCTCGGCTATCCTCTCCTGCTTCACGATCTCGGCGATGAATTTCTACTTCATTCGCAAAAAGATAGGCTACACGCCGAATTTTGCAAAGCTGATAATCAAGCCGCTCATCTCGGCTGTCGTATGTGCCGGCGGCGCGATCGGATCGTATAAGCTTTACTATACGCTTATCGGTATTGCGGATATTTCCCTTATTCTTTCGATTTTCACGGCGGTGATCGTTTACGCTCTGACCATCCTCGTCATCCGCGGAATTACGCGCGAAGAGGTCGAAATGCTCCCCCGAGGCAAAAAGCTCGCAAGAGTGCTTTCGAAAATGAAGCTTTTGGCTGACTAAGATTATAAAACAGGCGGACGCTGTCCGTCTGTTTTTGCTTGTTTATGGATCAATTTATATATGGCGACCATCGGTCGCATCTAGCCTTCCCCTTGGGGAAGGTGGCTGAGAGAGGCGAAGCCGAACGAAGTCGGATGAGGTTAGGATGCGAAGCATCCGTTACAAAAACAATGTTACTTTGCTTTGGTAACGCCGCTTCGCGGCTACACCTCATCCGTCGGTCTTCGACCGACACCTTCCCCAAGGGGGAGGCTAACAACCCCCCCGATGCTCCGCCGCGTTGTTCAAATAAAATTTTCTCAAAAAAGGTTGAAATCCGTCGTCAGATGTGTTATAATATCCACGTTCTTATCAAGAGTGGCGGAGGGACCGGCCCTGTGAAGCCCGACAACCATTTGGTTTAAGCGTGATAAACGCCCAAAATAAACCAAAAAGGTGCCAAATCCGGGCAGATGAGAGTTAATTTGAAGAAAAGATGACCCTCGTTCTGCGAGGGTCTTTTTGTTCCCTCGGAACGAAAACAAGAGAGAATTTTTAGAAGAAGGAAGAAGAAAATGAAAAAACTATTTACATCCGAATCGGTGACCGAAGGTCATCCCGACAAAATTTGCGACAAAATTTCCGACTCCGTCCTTGACGCGATACTTGAACTCGACCCGATGGCGCGCGTTGCGTGTGAGACGACCGTCACGACGGGCGTTATCTCGATAATGGGCGAAATAACGACCACCGCGGTCATTGATTTCCAGACTATCGCACGCGAGGCGGTAAGAGCGATCGGATACGACCGCGGCAAGTACGGCTTCGACTGCGACACCTGTGCCGTTATCAATATGGTACACGGTCAGTCCCCCGACATCGCCCTCGGAGTTGACCTCTCCTACGAGGCTAAGGAAGGCAACGGCGACGGCCTTGACACAGGTGCAGGCGACCAGGGTATGATGTTCGGCTACGCTTGCGACGAAACCCCCGAGCTTATGCCGCTCCCGATCTCCCTTTCGCACGCGCTCGCAAAGAAGCTCACAGAAGTCAGAAAGAACGGCACGCTTTCCTATCTCCGTCCCGACGGAAAGACGCAGGTGACGGTTGAATACGACGGCGACAAGCCCGTCCGCATCGACACAGTCGTCGTTTCCTCACAGCACGACGGGGAGATCACCCTTGAGCAGATAAGAGAGGATATCAAAAAGCACGTTATTTACGCGACCGTTCCGTCGAACCTTATTGACGAAAATACCAAAATATACGTTAACCCGACGGGACGCTTCGTCGTAGGCGGGCCTCACGGTGATTCCGGTCTTACGGGAAGAAAGATAATCGTTGACACCTACGGCGGATATTCGCGTCACGGCGGCGGTGCATTCTCGGGCAAGGATCCGACGAAGGTTGACCGCACGGGTGCTTATGCCGCGCGTTATCTTGCAAAGAACATAGTCAAGGCAGGTCTTGCATCTAAATGCGAGGTTCAGCTTGCTTACGCTATCGGCGTTGCGAAGCCCGTTTCGGTAATGGTAGATACCTTCGGCACGGGCAAGGTTGCCGAGGACGTGATCTGCGATAAGATTTGTCAGCTCGTTGACCTCCGTCCCGCCGCACTTATCAAGCGTTTTGATCTCCGCCGTCCTATCTACGCCCCTCTTGCCGCTTACGGTCACCTCGGCCGCGAGGAGCTTAACGTAGGTTGGGAAAAGACCGATATAGCGCCCACGCTTGCGGCACTTCTCAAATGATGCTCGAGGCAATAGTTGCCGTTGACCGCGGCTGGGGAATAGGTTATAAGGGCGAGCTTCTCTGCCGTGTCCGTGACGATCTCCGCAATTTCCGTTCAGTCACGAGCGGAAAGACCGTCATTCTCGGCTCAAAAACGCTGTCCACCTTTCCGAACGGTCAACCGCTGAAAAACAGAAGAAATATTATTCTTTCAAGAAATCCCGACTACAAGGTAGAGGGTGCCGAGGTTGCACACGGTCTTGACGAAGCCCTCTCGATGATAGGCGAAGACGAAAACGCCGTAGTTATCGGCGGTGACAGTATCTATAAGCTATTTTTGCCGTACTGTCAGAGAATTTACGTCACGAAATTCGATGCCGAGCTTCCCGCCGATGCATTTTTCCCGAACCTCGACGAAAACGGCTGGAAAATCGAAAGTGAAAGCGAAACGTTTATCTCAACTTCCGACGATTCCCCGAGCGGAATGAAGTGGAAGATAGTTACCTACGTTAAATAATGGAAAACCGCCGATTTTCGGCGGTTTTTTGTTAGGGAGATCAGAAAGCTACGCCACACCCTTGCCTTCCCCTTGGGGAAGGTGGCGCCGAAGGCGTCGGATGAGGTTAGCCGTCGCAGACGGCGTTGTATTAATTAAGTAACATTATTTTTGTGACGGATGCTTCGCATCCTAACCTCATCCGCCTCGTTTCACTCGCCACCTCCCCCAAGGGGAAGGCTAACGACGTGGCGAAGCTTCGGGGCGTTTTTTTACCTTCTCCAGCGGGAGAAGGTGGCTGAGAGAGGCGAAGCCGAACGAAGTCGGATGAGGTGTATTGTACAATTAAAATTTGATTACGTCAAATCAAATGCATTTCCCGTGGAACACCTCATCCGTCAACCTTCGGTTGACACCTTCTCCCGCTGGAGAAGGTAAAACAACGTACCGCAAAAATCCAATTTTGTAAACAAACATAATATTTCACAAAACTGTTGAAAAAATTTTTGTTTTCTATTATAATTATACTGTATAACTATAAATATATAGTCCCGAAAGAGAAAATACTATGTTGACACTCCTTCACTGCGGCGATATTCATCTCGATTCGCCGTTCCATTCAAAAACGCCCGAGCAGTCCGCACTTATGAGACGCGAGCTGAAAAAGTCGTTTTTGTCGCTAATAAATACCGTCAAAGAGGAAAAGATCGACGTCGTTATTATGTCGGGCGACGTTTTCGACACGCCTTACGTTTCCGCCGACACCGCCGCGTTTTTCAAGGATGCCGTGTCGACGGTGCCGAAAGCCAAGTTCGTCATCTCCCCCGGAAACCACGACCCAATTTGCGAGGGCGGAGTTTACGACGGGGTATTCCCCGATAACGTCCATATTTTCAAGTCGACCGAGCTTTCGTATATTGATATCGAGGGAACGAATCTCCGTATCTACGGCTACGCGTTTTGCGGAACGAACGTGCTTGAAGCTTGCCCGTTCGTCAGCTTCAAGGTAGATGACGAAAGCAAGATAAATATTCTTTGCGGTCACGGAGAGCTTGGCGATCCCTTGTCGCCCTACTGCCCCGTGTCGCTTTCCGACATTGAAAACAGCGGATTCGACTACTGCGGCTTCGGTCATATTCATCTGAACGACGGCGTCAAGACGGCAGGCGGCGTTCCCTACGCATACAGCGGATGTCTTAACGGCAGAGATTTCGGTGAAACGGGCGAAAAGGGTGCAATAAAGGTTACTTTTGATAGCAAAAAGCCCATTTTTGAGCAAAAAATATTCTCGAATTACACATACGAATGGGAAAAGCTCGACGTTTCGGGCGTAACTGACGGCTCCGAGCTTCGAAGACGGATCTCGGCGCTCGTTTCGGGATATAAAAAAGAAACGTCCCTGAGAGTTGAGCTTGTCGGATACGTTCCGACGACGCTGAATATTGACACGACCGCACTTGAAAGCGAGATGAACGGCGTGTTTTTCCTTGAAATCCGCGACCTGACGCTTCCGCTTTACGGAACCGAGCAGCTCCGTAACGATCCGACCATAATAGGTGAATTTTTCCGTTCGCTTCTTCCGATGCTCGAAAAAGGAACCCCCGAGGAAAGACGCGCAGCGGCTAAGGCACTCCGCGTCGGAATTGCCGCTCTGCGCGGAGAGGACGTGACGGAGTGAAGGAAGACAACGTTCGTGACACCTCCGTATGGCGGCGTTGCAGCCTACACCTCATCCGTCGGTCTTCGACCGACACCTTCCCCAAGGGGAAGGCTAACAGCGTCCCCTCTATCTCCGTAGGGGAGGGGCTCCCCTCCCGCACAAAAACAATGTTACTTTCCTTTGGTAACGCCGTCTGCGACGGCTAACCTCATCCGTCAACCTATCGGTTGACACCTTCCCAAAGGGGAAGGCCAACAGCGTTCACTATAATTTTTATCATAAAGAGGTTCCCCTTGGCAAAATACAAGAAGAAAAAGAAAAAGCAGGTCAGTGTGACCGAGGCAAAAAAGAAAAAGCCCTTTCCGAAAAAACGGGCATTTGCGCTTTTCGGAATAACAGCGTTGATATTCACCATATATCAAGTAATGATCGCCCTCGAATTTGAAGCGGCGGTACACATATACTGGATAGGTCTCGGCGTTATTGCGGTCGTATACGTCGCAATAAACCGCGGAGCCTTCCGTCCTCTGACAAGAGACGATCTCAGCGACGATCTGACTGAAAACGAAAAGGACGAAATTATTCGGATGCAGGCGCGCCGATTTGAAAAAAGCAGACCGCTTCTATATATCATCATCGGCATAATCTTCACTCTGCTTTTCGACACGGCATATCTGTACGCAACCTTGAATTTAGGACTTAAGATCTGATGAAAGTTATTTCCCTTTATTCCGGCTCGTCGGGAAATTGCACGCTGATAGAAGCAGGCGAAAACACCTTTCTTATCGACGCAGGCGGAAGCGCGAAGGCGCTGATCTCGTCCCTTGACAAGCTCGGAGTTGATCTTTTTCGCGTTTCAGACATTTTTATTACACACGAGCACGGCGACCACACTCACGCCCTTTCGGCGCTGGTAAAAAAGCACCCCTGCCGTGTACATATTACCGAGATGAGCGCCAATGCGATGAATATCACCTGCGGCGCGCTTGACAAGTGTCTTGTCCGCCACGGAGCGGAGTTCAAGCTTGAGATCGGCGGTTGCAAAATAACTGCGTTCCCCGTTCCGCACGACAGCTCTGCCTGTGTCGGATACAGATTTGACTTTGACGGCGTTTCGGTTGGTGCCGTTACCGACATCGGCTACGTTACGCAGACCGTTTACGACTCCCTTTGCGGCTGTGAGGCAATAATAATTGAGGCTAATCACGACCGTGAAATGGTACGGTGCGGAAGCTATCCTGCCGTGCTGAAGGCAAGAATTTTGTCGGGCGGCGGTCATCTCTCAAACGACGACTGCGCCGAAATTTCGGGCGCGTGGGCGCGTCAGGGAACGAAAAAAATTCTGCTCGCTCACCTCAGCGAGGAAAACAATACCCCCGAGATCGCCGTTTCGACCGTCAGAAAAGCGACCGATCCCTACGGTGTCACCGTGAGCGCCGCAAAACGCGATGAGGCGACGGTTTTGTTGGGGTAAGATTTCGAAAATTCGAGCGTTTCGCCGCGTTGTTTACCTTCTCCTGAGGGAGAAGGGGGACCGCAGGCGGAACGCCTGTGGTGGATGAGGAGTAAGTTCACTTTTTAGACACCTCATCCGTCAACCTTCGGTTGACACCTTCTCCCACTGGAGAAGGTAGACAACGTTCAATCTACATTTAATAGGGGAGGGGGTTCCCCTCCCGCGTAAAAACGACAAAAACAACAAGGACATATTATGCTAAACGTAACCGTTCTCTGCGTCGGCACCTTAAAGGAGCAATTCCTGCGCGACGCGGTAAAGGAATATTCAAAAAGAATAAGCGGATACGCGTCCCTCGTTATAAAAGAGGTCAAGACCGACCGCGAGTTGATACCCGCCTTGCCGAAAAAGGCATATAAGATCGCTCTTTGCGTCGAGGGTAAGCAGCTGTCGAGCGAGGAGCTTGCATCAAAAATTGACGATCTTCCGACACGCGGAATTTCCGAGATCGTTTTCGTTATCGGCGATTCCGACGGAATGGGAGAGGACGTAAAAGCGGGCTGTGACCTGCGTCTTTCATTTTCGAAAATGACCTTTCCGCACCAGCTTATGAGGGTGATTCTGCTTGAGCAGATATACCGTGCCTTCACTATAATCAATAACGGAAAATACCACAAATAACGGAGATAAAATGAAGCTGACGAAAAATACCGTAATAAGAGCCGCCGCTCTTATACTGTTCTTCTCAATGGCCGCCGCGATAATCCTGTACGACGGCGGAGCATACGACTTCTCCTTCGTCAAGCGCCCGACCGTGTATACGACCGCGGGTGACACAACTGCCGCAGACGGCACAGCACAGCCCGACGTAACGACGGGCGGTGACGATACGACGGTGACGCAGCCGCCGATGAATGACGACGACGTCAAGGAGATACTCGAAAAACTGAAAACGCTTGACGAAATGCTGAAAAACGGATATTCCGTTTCATATGATAAATTTGGAAGCAGCTCCGCTCTTGCCAAGACCGACGCGCCGTATCTTAGCGGCGAATATTCGCTGACGACTCACCTCGTTTCGAAAAAGGTCTTTTATGAGGTCGCAAACGGTACGCTTAAGACGAGAAAGGAAACCAAGCAAGCAGATCTTCCGAGAGTACGTCTGTATTACGGCTACGCGATAGTCAACCGCGGCAAGGTCAACGCCATTTTCAACAAGGACGGAAAGCAAATTTCCGAGTACTTAGAGTTTGAGCTGACGTATCAAAAGACCCTCGACGGTATGCCGATCATAAAGATTGGCGGCAGCTTATTCAAGATATCACCCGACGGGCTTCTGCCTGCCGACGGCGGCGAGATCAAAAATTCACCTATGTATATAGACGCGCCGAGGTATTACGCGAAGTCAAAGGTCGATCTTTATCCCTTTGCCGAAAGAGTTATGGAGCTTACGCAGGTCGGCGTTGTGACGACCGAGCCGCCCGCGACTACCCCCGAAGAAACCACTACTCCCGAGGAAACCACTACTCCCGACACGACCGATGCGCCCGCCGTCTTTAACGCAAGAAACGTAACAACCGAAGAATCAAATACGGCGGTAACCGAGCCGAACGAGGGCGATATAATCGAAAAGGACGGAAAGCTTTACAAGGTCTCCTACCGTATTCTCTACGGCTACAAAACAAGCTCGGGAAAGGTCGTAATTAAGCCGCAGTACACTACGGCTTACGACTTCACCGACGACGGTCTTGCCTGTGTAATTTACGAATATTACAGGCTCTTATTCATCGACACCAAAGGAAACCGTGTCCTTTCGCTACTCAATTCACCTTACGTTGAGCCTGCCGATTTCAACTACAAAAAGCACTATCAGACCTTTTATCCCGGAATCAACAACGATATAAACGATATGGGAATGTATTATTACAGCGACGGCTGTGTCGTAGTCCGATACGCCCTGCTCGACGCCAAGACGGCGACGAACACCGTAAGGACTACCAAGCTCATTTATAACAAAGAGGGCAAGCGTGTATCGGTTCCGGGCGGCTTCTCGCTTGAAGCATATTCCGACGGCGTAATGCTGATCGAAAAGAACGGAAGATACGGTTATTTGAATATCGACAACTCGTGGGTCGCTCAGGCGGTATTTGACGAGGCGCGACCGTTCCTTCAGGGCCTTGCAGTTTGTCACACGGAAAACGGCTACGGCATGATAGACACCGAGGGAAACGTCGTTCTTCCCTTCATTTTTAAGTATATTTCCGACGTTTCCGACGGCAGAGTTTCCGCATATTCCGACGAATACGGCTGGCAGCTGTATACCGTTGTAAGTAAATAAAGGAGAAAATAATATGAAAATTGACGTTGCAATAAAGTTTATAATCGTTCTTCTCGTTATAATGATAGTGTCGCTTGCGGCGGCGCTCATTATAATGAATAATGACGGCGGCGGTAACGACGGTGAGCCGAAGGCGACAACAACGGTTCCGACAACCACCGTTCCCGATACGACTGCTCCGGAGGCAACTACAACGCCCGAGGTGACCACCACGCCCGAGGTAACTACAACCCCCGAAGTAACTACAACTCCCGAAGTAACTACAACTCCCGAGGTGACCACTACTCCCGATGAAACCGAGCCGCCCGTAAATACGCCCGACGAGATAATCCTAACGAAGAGCATTCTCTCAAACACAGGCGTTAGGCTCAATCTCCGTGCCGACGTGACAGCATTTACGCAGGACGGAAAGACTTATCTTACCGTTGAGCTTTATCTTGAGCATTACAGCATCGGTATAAATGCAAGATACGATAACGTCCTCGTCATCGACGGCGTTGAATATGAATTTTCGACCAAGAAGATATCGCAGGAGCAGAACGTAAAGGGCGAAACGCTCCTTTACACAAAGACCGTAGAGGTTGAGCTGGGCGATACCGTAAGCGTCGAGGCGTCCTTTAACAGCAAGATGACGTACAGCGGCGTCAAGCTTGACGCTATCACCCTTGCAGATACGGTGAGAGTAGAATGAGCAGAGCGCTTTTCGGCCCTGGCGGAAACTCCGAGAGCTTCTATGCCGCGGGAAACAAATCGACAAAGCAGGCTCCTAAGTGGCTAAACGAGATCGGTCTTGACGCATACGAGTATCAGTGCGGAAACGGCGTGACCGGCTCCGACGCGAATTTTATAGAGGTCGGCGAGCAAGCGAAAAAATACGGTATCGCTATGTCACTTCACGCTCCTTACTTCATCTCACTTTCGGGAATAGAAGAAGAAAAGCGTCTTAAAAGCCTCGATTACATCAGAAAAAGCGTTCACGCGGCAGAGCTTCTCGGTGCGGACAGAATAGTTATCCACACGGGAAGCGCGTCGAAAATTACCCGCGAAGAGGCGCTTTCTCTTGCCGCCGATACGATCACGCGCGCCCTTGACGAGATAAAGACCGAGGTTAAATTCGGTCTTGAAACGATGGGAAAGATAAATCAGCTCGGAACTCTTGACGAGGTCATCGAGCTTTGTAAGATAAGCCCGAGGCTTATTCCCGTAGTTGATTTCGGGCATCTCAATGCCCGAGACCTCGGTAACGTGTTCGTTAGTGAGGACGATTACAAGCGCGTTTTTGATAAGATAGGTGCGTCCCTCGGTGATGATGTCGCGAAAAATCTGCACTGCCATTTTTCAAAGATTGAATTCACAACGGGCGGTGAAAAGAAGCACCTGACCTTTACCGACACCGTCTACGGCCCCGAATTTTCACCCCTATCCAAGGTTCTCTACCTCAATAACCTCACGCCCCGTATAATCTGTGAAAGCGCGGGAACGATGGCTGAGGACGCGCTTGAAATGAAGAGAATGTACATAAGCGCGGGGGTGTAAGGCGTAATAGGCTCCCACGCTCACTCTATCACGAACATTAAAACGCTTCGACATTTCGTCTTGCCTTCCCCTTGGGGAAGGTGGCTAAGTGAGGCAACGCCGAACGAAGTCGGATGAGGTTAGGTTGCGAAGCAACCGTTTTTTCAAGTAATGTTACATTTGATATGTAACGCTGTCTTCGACAGCTAACCTCATCCACCGCAGGCGCAACGCCTGCGGTCCCCCTTCCCCAAAGGGAAGGCTAACAATGCGGCAAACCCTTCTAAAGTAAGAGGTCTCCATTCTTTTTTCCCCCACAGAGGTAACACTATGTCCGACGAAAAATATATGCTCCTCGCGCTCGAGGAAGCGAAAAAGGCGGCAGAGAAGAGCGAGGTGCCGATAGGTGCCGTTATCGTCCGAAACGGTGAGGTCATAGCTTCCGCTCATAACGAGCGCGAAACGACCTTTGATGCGACCGCCCACGCCGAAACGAGCGCAATACGGCTTGCCTGCCAAAAGCTCGGCGGCTGGCACCTGACGGGCTGTACTCTCTACGTTACCCTCGAGCCCTGCCCGATGTGTGCGGGCGCAATTATAAATTCGCGCGTTGAAAAGGTGGTTTTCGGCGCCTTCGATAACCGCGAGGGCTCGTTCGGAAGTCTTATCAATCTTGCATCGTATCCTTATTCCTCCCGCCCCGAGATCGTCGGCGGTGTGATGGAAAAGGAATGCAAAGAGATTTTGAGTGAGTTTTTTAAGAAAATAAGGGGAAATAAATGACGTTTTGCCCATACGGGAGCGTTTGAATGTTTTGACACGGTTTTGTAGGGGCGAGCATTGCTCGCCCGCAAAAATTGCATCACTAACGAGCGGGCGACCAATGGTCGCCCCTACGAGAACGTTTGAACGCTTCGCCGCAATATCTTACCTTCTCCTGAGGGAGAAGGGGGACCACCGAAGGTGGTGGATGAGGAGTAGGTTCCCAATTCAGAGAGCAAAGAAATTGTCAAAGCTCATTACATTCGCTTTGATATACTCTTTGACACCTCATCCGTCGGCTTCGCCGCCACCTTCTCCCGCCGGAGAAGGTATAACGGCGTTCCGATAATTCTCTGCGTCTCCCCTCCCGTCAAAAACAAATTTAATTATTTTTCAAAATCACTTGACAAATCACCCTTACTGTGATAGAATATATCTCGCCCATAATGCGCCCTTAGCTCAGCGGATAGAGTGCCCGGCTACGAACCGGTAGGTCAGAGGTTCGAATCCTCTAGGGCGCGCCAACAAAAAACGCACTTTTGTCTACCGACAAAGGTGCGTTTTTTGAATGATGTTTGCCTTCGGCAAATGATGTCGTTTTACTAATGATGCCGCTGACGCTAATGATGTCGGCTTCGCCTAATGTTTTGTGGCAAACATCGCATCATTGCGACCAACGGGAGCAACATCATATTTGCGAAGCAAATGCATCATGTCGCCGCAGGCGATATATCATTTCCCCCTCTCCCTTTGGGGGAGATTTTTTATTATAATAAATATGAAATTTTTCTTGCAAATTGACACCGTATCATTGACAAATTTTACTTTTTGTTTTACAATATAGTTAATAATGGGGGAGAATGGTTTTGTATTGACTTTCCCTCAAAAATCGGAGGAAAAACATGGCACAGAATAACAAGATATCTGCCGAGCTCCGCGAAGAAGTGAAGGCTTCCTCGGCAGACGCAAGAGTCCTTCTTTCGACGCTTTTTGACGAGGGCACGTTTCTTGAATTCGGCACCTACGTCAAGTACGGAGAAGGAAATTTTGAAGGAGTTATCACAGGCTGCGGCGCTGTTGACGGACGCCCCGTTTACGCGTTCGTTCAGGATAAAACGGTTGACAAGGCGGCGTTTACGGCTTCTCACAGCAAGAAAATCTGCGCCCTTTACGATCAGGCGCTCAAGGCGGGCGCTCCCGTCGTCGGCGTATTTTCGGGCGCGGGCGCAAAGGTCAGCGAGGGAATCGACTGCCTTTCCGCTTACGGCTCCGTTATGAGCAAGATTGCAGAGGCTAAGGCACTTATTCCGCAGATCGCAGTTATAAGCGGTGCTTGCGGAGGTGCGTCTGCGGTTCTTTCCGAAATGTTTGACCTTACCGTCGCGACCGAAAAGGGCGACAGATACCTTATAGCGAACGGCCCCGCTGTCGGCAACCCCGACATCGTTACGACCGAAGCCGAGCTTGCCTCTCAGCTTCGCGCTCTCCTCTCGCTTCTCCCCGCGAACTGCGAGGAGGGAACCGTTCTCGGTGACGACTGCGAAAGCATAAACGAGCCTCTTGACGTAAATGCTTACGTTGACGGCGACGTTAAGGAGCTTATTTCTGCCCTTTCCGATAACGGCACCCCTCTCTTCCTTTCCGAAAAGGCGTCGAGCGAGGTCGTTACCGCGCTTATGACCTTCAACGGACGAGCCATCGGCGTAGCCGCTAACCAGCCGACCGAAAACGGCGGTGCGCTCACCTGTGCGGCTGCTAAAAAAACGGCTCGCTTCGTCAATTTCTGCTCCGATTACGATATTCCTGTAGTTACTCTCGTTAACACAGTCGGCTTCAAGGGAAACTGTAAGAACTACCTTACAGCCCTTTCCGACCTTGCCTTCGCGTATAACAACTGCGAAACTGCAGTTACCGCGATAATCGGCAACGCTTACGGCTCGGCATACACCCTTATGGGCTCGAAGTCGCTTGGCGCGTCATTCGTGTTCGCCCTTGACAATGCAGTAATCTCGGTTCTTGACCCCGATACCGCAGTAGAGTTCCTTTACGACGACGAGCTTAAGGCAGCACATGATCCTAACGCTGCACGCGCGTCCCTTAAAAACGAGTGGATGGCAGGTCCCGCGTCGGCTCTCACGAACGCCCGCTCGGGCGACATCGACGATATCGTTGCAAGCGACGAGCTTAAACAGCGTCTCGCTTCAGCGCTCGAGTTCTTAGCATAAGGTGAACGCTATGCTTTATATGTCGTTTCTAAACTTTTCGAAGGAGGTCGCATCTGACCTTACCTTATCCGAAAAGCTCAATTCAATCTTGACGACCGGCGTCGTCGGATACCTTCTCGTTTTCGTCATTCTTGCCATTATCTGGCTCATCATCGCGCTTGTCGGCAAGTGCTTTGACAAGAAGCCGAAGGAAAAGAAGACCACCCGGGTGATCCCCGCCGATCCTTCTCCCGCTGTCGAAGCAGCTCCCGCTACCGATGATTCCGCTATCGTCGCAGCGATCGTTGCCGCCATCTCTTCTTACGAAGATAAGCCCGCGGGCAATTTCAGAGTCGTATCATTCAGAAAAAAGCACTAAGTGAAAGGAATTAATAAAATGTCAAAGCTTTATAACGTAACCGTAAACGGCGTAGTTTACGAGGTAGAAGTAGAAGAAATCGGCGCAGGCGCTAAAACCACCGCGCCCGCAGCACCCGCACCTAAGGCGGCTCCCGCTCCAAAAGCGGCCCCTGCTCCAAAGACGGCTCCTGCGGCGGCAGGCAACGGAACTCCCGTTACCGCTCCTATGCAGGGAACTATCCTTAAAGTTGCCGTATCGAACGGTCAGGCAGTAAAGAAGGGCGACCTTGTTTGCCTGCTTGAGGCTATGAAGATGGAAAACGAGATCTTCGCTCCCTGCGACGGTACCGTTACCTCCGTTACCGTTTCGAACGGTCAGACCGTTGCTACCGGCGCGGTCCTCGCTACTATCGCATAAGGATAGACAGCTATGATAGAAGCATTAAAAACGTTTTGGGAGTCGACCGGTATCGCGATCGCGAGCGCCGACACGACTCTGCTCATCAAGTACCTGATAATGTACGTCATTATCGGTGCGCTCCTCTACCTTGCGATATGGCGTAAGTTTGAGCCTATGCTCCTATTACCCATCGCGTTCGGTATGCTTCTTGCGAATCTCCCCGGCGCGAACCTCATACATACCGAATGGTTCCTTGCCAAGGATATCGACTACGGTATGATACTCCGCAAGGGTGGGCTGCTCGACATTCTCTATATCGGGGTTAAGCTCGGCGTTTATCCGTCGCTCATATTTATGGGAATCGGCGCGATGACAGACTTCTCTCCCCTTATCGCTAACCCGAAATCGCTTATGCTCGGTGCAGCCGCACAGTTCGGTGTCTTCGCCGCATTTGCGGGTGCCCTCTTCCTCGGCTTTAACGAAAACGCCGCTGCCGCTATCGGTATCATAGGCGGTGCCGACGGACCGACCGCAATTCTCGTTACGAAGGAGCTTGCACCGACGCTTCTCGGCGCTATCGCTATCGCGGCATATTCATATATGGCGCTGATACCGATAATTCAGCCGCCGATAATGAAGCTCGTTACGACCAAAAAGGAGCGCCGGATCAAGATGACCTCGCTCCGCCGTGTCTCAAAAACCGAGCTTATCCTTTTCCCCGTAATAGTTACCGCTGTCGTTTGTCTTATTCTTCCCTCGGCTGCTCCCCTCGTCGGTTTCCTTATGCTCGGTAACCTCTTTAACGTAACGGGCGTCGTTGACCGTCTTTCCAAGACCGCGCAGAACGAGCTTATCAATATTATTACGATATTCCTCGGAGTTTCGGTCGGTGCGACCGCAAACGCCGAAAACTTCCTTAAAACAGAAACGCTTTGCATCATCGCTCTCGGTCTTACCGCATTTTGCCTGTCTACCTTCGGCGGACTTGTCGTCGCGAAGATCATGTGCAAGCTCACGGGCGGAAAGATTAACCCCCTCATTGGCTCGGCAGGCGTTTCTGCCGTACCGATGGCGGCAAGAGTTGCACAGACCGTAGGTCAGAAAGAGGATCCTTCGAACTTCCTGCTTATGCACGCAATGGGCCCGAACGTCGCAGGCGTTATCGGATCGGCTGTTGCGGCAGGTTGGTTCCTTTCGATGTTCAGATAAGAGGATTTCCACTCCCGCATAAAAACGGTGTTACCCAATACCTTCTCCTGAGGGAGAAGGGGGACCACCGAAGGTGGTGGATGAGGAGTATGTTCCCTTTTAGACACCTCATCCGTCAACCTTCGGTTGACACCTTCCCCAAGGGGAAGGCAAGACAACGCCCTGATACTTCGACACGTTGTTTGTAGTAGGGCGGGGGCCTGCTCCCGCCGTGACAAAAAGATGTTACTAAATACCTTCTCCTGTGGGAGAAGGGGGACCACGCGAGGGGTTCCCAAATGCGAATGAAATGAGCGTTTGGGGTTCGCTCGTAGTGGTGGATGAGGAGTATGTTCCCTTTTTAGACACCTCAGGAACCCCCAAAAACTCGACAAGCTCGTTTTCGGGGAACCCCTCGACACCTCATCCGTCATTCGCGTAGCGAATGACGCCTTCTCCCTCAGGAGAAGGTAAGACAACGTCCCAAAGATTTTATAAGTATATAATAAATTGAGGATAATATAATGCAAAAGGTAAAGATTACAGAAACAGTACTCCGCGACGCGCATCAGTCACTCGCGGCGACGAGAATGAAAACCGACGAGATGCTTCCCATCATTGAGAAGCTCGACGGTATCGGATACCACTCACTTGAAGCGTGGGGCGGTGCGACCTTCGACTCCTGCCTCCGTTATCTTAACGAGGATCCGTGGGAGCGCCTTCGCAAGATCAGATCGGCGGCTAAGAACACCAAGCTCCAAATGCTTTTCCGCGGACAGAATATGCTCGGCTACCGTCACTATGCAGACGACGTCGTTGAATATTTCGTTCAGAAGTCGGTCGCTAACGGTATCGACGTAATCAGAATATTCGACGCGCTTAACGACCCGCGTAACCTCAAGACTGCAGTTGAAGCGACCAAAAAGGAAGGCGGACACGTTCAGGCTGCTATCTCCTACACGACGGGTCCCGTTTTCAATAACGATTACTTCGTAAGCTTCGCAAAAACGCTTCAGGATATGGGCGCAGATTCTCTCTGTATCAAGGATATGGCGGGACTTCTCACTCCCTACGCCGCTTACGATCTCGTAAAGGCACTCAAGGAAAACGTGACCCTTCCGATCCAGCTCCATACTCACTATACCTCGGGTCTCGCTTCGATGACTATTCTCAAAGCGATCGAGGCGGGCTGTGATATAGTTGATACCGCGATCTCGCCTATGGCTATGGGTACCTCTCAGGCACCGACCGAGGCGATCGTTGCGACCCTTGCAGGCACGGGATACGATACAGGGCTTGACCTTAAAAAGCTCGATGAGATCAGTCGTTACTTCGCTCCAATAAGACAGGCGTACGACGAAAGCGGACTTATCTCCCGTTCCGTTACCAAGGTCGACGTAAACGCGCTTCTTTATCAGGTTCCCGGCGGTATGCTCTCGAACCTCGTTTCTCAGCTTAAGGCGGCAGGTAAGAGCGAGCTTCTTCAGGAGGTCCTTGAGGAGGTTCCGCGCGTAAGAGCAGACGCGGGCTACGTTCCGCTCGTTACTCCGACCTCGCAGATCGTCGGTACTCAGGCAGTTCTTAACGTCCTTATGGGCGAAAGATACAAGCAGGTTTCAAAGGAATTCAAGGGAATACTTGCAGGTGACTACGGTAAGACCCCTGCCGAGATCGATCCCGAATTTTCCAAGAAAATACTCGGCGACGCCGAGGTCAAGACCTGCCGTCCCGCTGATCTCCTCTCCCCCGAGCTTGATACTCTCCGCGAAAAGTGCAAGCTCTATATGGAGCAGGAGGAGGACCTTCTCTCCTACGCAATGTTCGAGAACGTCGCTATGAAGTTCTTCGAGAAGCGCCGCGCCGAAAAGTACGGCATCGATATGAAGAATTCCGACGCGGAAAATAAGATTCATATAGTATAAACCTAAAAAGCAGAGCCGTTCGGCTCTGCTTTTTATTCTGAATATAACTCGTCGAAGTACCACTGAGCTGGGTTTTCGTGGATGTATTTTATATGTTCTTCGTAATCCTCATAATTACGGATAACGTGGTCGTGAAAGGATTTTTGCCAGATGTTCTTTTCTGTTCGTTTCGCAACGTATCCCTTAAACTGATTTACAATCCGCGAAATTGTAGGGGCGACCATTGGTCGCCCGAATTCGTCGGCACGTATTCTTAATAACAAATGAACGTGATTAGGCATGATCACGTATTTTTCGATAGACAACGCAGGGTATATTGAGGATATACCGATTATCGCCTCATCAACAATTTTTCCGTATTGAGACAACGCAACGTCACTCGGGCGACCAATGGTCGCCCCTACAAGGTTATCCCAAAAATAATTGCGCCTTTCAAACGTGCATATCGTAATAAAATATGCGCCGCAAGAGCTGTAATCATACCTTCGTAAACGATTCTGTTTCCTCTTCGGTAATTCATTTTCCATTATAATCGCCAATTTTATTTTTAATCAAATATTTCGTCATAGCTGACGGAAAGGATTTCTTTTATCAGAACGATCTCATCGGGGTAAAGGTGACGCTGACCGACCTCGATCTTTGCAACGGCGCTGCGGGTAATATCGCAACCGCGGATTTGCAGCTTCGCCGCCAGCTCCTCCTGCGTCATTTTCGCGCGTTCGCGCAATTCCCGAATGTTTTTGCCGATCCTTTTTTCGACCTCTGCGTTCATAATAACCTCTTTTTTGCACTTATTTAAGAACAAAACTCTTGACATTATTATAAACGCGTGGTAGAATAATATTGCACCTATATAGGTGCAAATAAAATTTGTGAGGTTTATTATGAAAAAAATTGTTACTGCGATCCTTGTTCTTCTGTGTTTGTCTTTGACTGCGCTGTCTTTTGTGTCCTGTGATGACAAGAAAGAAGGGTTTTCTATTGATGTAAATCTCAGTAGCCCTTCAACTCAGAGCGTTGATATGCTGTAATACTAAAAAAGCATCGCAATAGCTATAATAGCTATTGCGATGCTTTTTATTTATACGCTCAATCGTCGTTTTCGATCGAGCGAGTGAGGACTTTTCCGTCGCTTACGCGTATTTCGTAGCTATACTCGTTTCTGCCGTGCTCGAATTCGACCTCGTAGACGAGGGTGCCGCGCTCATAGTCCTTTTCGACTTCAAGCTCGCGGACCTGCTCGCGGGTGAGTCCCGCTTCGGAAAGTGCGATACTTATCGCATCATCGCGCGTGATCTCGGTCGAAACGGGCTTTTCGGGAGTCGGCTCGGTTGCGGGAGGTTCAGTTGCAGGTGGCTCGGTAACGGGCGGATCTGTTACGGGGGGCTGTGTCGGAGCGGGTTTTCTTTCCTGCTCTATTTCTTCGCGAATTATTTGACCCGTAACGGCATTGATTTCAAATGAATACTCAATATTTCCGTATTCAAACTCAACTTCCCATACGAGCTTTCCTCTTTCGCGGTCTATCTCGGTACGCTCGAATCTTATATTTTCACGCGTCAAACCGACTCGGCTTAATGCGATATTTTCTGCTTCATTTGCGCTGATTTTCGCTGATGTCAGATCCTTGACCAGCGGCGCGGCGGAGATCATCATTGCAAGCAAGCTGATGATCAAAACTATTGATGCGGATAACAAAAACTTCTTCTTTAACATGATTTTCTCCTTTCATTGTTATGACATTATATTTTCTAAATTATCGGGGCGATTTTTACCTTCTCCAGTGGGAGAAGGTGGCTGCGACGAAGGAGCAGACGGATGAGGTGTCAGGTGAAAAATCTGATTATGTATTAAATTAGTTACTTTATCTTTGGAACACCTCATCCACCGCTTCGCGGTCCCCCTTCTCCCGCTGGAGAAGGGTAAAACGACGTTTCGCGCTTAATCCATATAGATCGGGAAAACTCAAAATATTACATTCCTTTTGCTATAAAAAACGGCAGAGGATATTCCTCTGCCGTCTTAGCTACATCCGGCAGGGCGAAAAATCGTTTTTAGGCGATGTCGGGTGTTATATTTGGTTTTTTCTTATTATGCTTCCTCGAATACTTCCTTACCGAGACCGCAGGTAGGGCATACCCAATCCTCGGGAACCTCTTCCCAAGGGGTGCCGGGTGCTACGCCGTTATCGGGATCGCCGAGCGCAGGATCATATTCGTATCCGCAGGGACAAACGTATACCATTTTATTTACCTCTTATTACTTGAAATATCTGTTAAGAAGTCCCTCGAGTGCCTTACCGTGTCTTGCTTCATCGCGAGCCATTTCGTGAACGGTGTCATGGATAGCGTCGAGATTGTTCTTCTTTGCGCACTTAGCAAGGTCAAACTTACCTGCGGTTGCGCCGTACTCACAGTCAACACGCCATGCAAGGTTATCCTTGGTCGTAGCCTTCATATTCGGCTCGAGATCCTCACCGAGAAGCTCTGCGAACTTAGCTGCGTGCTCAGCCTCTTCAAAGGCTGCCTTTTCCCAGTAGAGACCGATCTCGGGGTAGCCCTCGCGGTGTGCGATGCGTGCCATGCAGAGGTACATACCGACCTCGGAGCATTCGCCCATAAAGTTAGCCATAAGCTGATCGTAGATGTACTTCTTGTCTTCCTCGGAGATATCGGGGTTATTCTTAACGGTCTTAGCGTAGATGCCGTACTCGTGCTCAGCGGCAAGAGCGGCATTCTCTTCCATTACCTTAAACTTGGACGCGGGAACCTTACATACCGGGCACTTTTCGGGAGCAGCTTCTCCCTCGTGAACGTAACCGCAAACTGTGCAAACGAATTTCATAATTTTTTCCTCACTTTTTAATTTAATTTTTTAATTTATATGTTTTCGGCTTTTCCGACACAGTCGGGGCAAAGTCCGATAAACTCAACTATATGTCTTTCGACCTTGAAGCCGTTAAGCGCTTCTGCGTTCTTTTCGATTCCCTCAAGATAGGGCATCTCGACGTCTTCTACCTTGCCGCATATACGGCAGGAAACGTGATAGTGTTTTCTTACTCCGTATTCGTACCGTAACGACGAATCGGGGGCGTATACTCTCTGCGCCTCGCCGTCCTCGACCTCGCCCGCAAGAACGCGGAACACGGTCGCTCGGCTTATCGAAGGATGCTTTTCGTGAATGTACTCATACACCTCGTTCGGCGTAGGGTGCTTTCCCATAAAGTCCTTAAGCGCATCGAGAATGATCGATTTTTGAAGCGTATTTCTTTTCTTCATTCGGTCACCTCTCTTGTTGCTATTGATATTATATACTAATTAGGATTGATTGTCAATAGGTTTTTCAAAATTTTTTCAAAAATTTTTTTGAGGGGGTTCGACACTTCGCTACGATGTACTACCTTCTCCAGTGGGAGAAGGTGGCTGAGTGAGGCGAAGCCGAACGAAGTCGGATGAGGTGTATTGTACAATTAAAATATTATTATATCAAGTCAGTTGCATTACCTATGAAACACCTCATCCACCGCTATCGCGGTCCCCCTTCTCCCGCTGGAGAAGGTATAACGGTTGCTACGCAACCTACACCTCAGGAACCCTTTGCCCGACACCTTCCCCAAGGGGAAGGCAAGAGGACGTTCCGATGCTTGCCATATATAATAATGAAAGAAACTAAAAAACATTTCTTATCGCACTTGACATTTCAATATATTTTTATTATAATATATTTTGTATAAGTATTTTTATTTACTTTACATACGAAATTATTAAAATTTAATAACAAGGAGGTGTATTATGGGACCTACCGAAATCATCATCTGCGTTTCAGCGGCTGCCCTATCTCTTTTTGTCGGCTTGCTTGTCGGAATTATTATTCGCAAAAAGATAGGCGAGGCAAAGATCAAGTCTGCCGAGATTGAGGCAAAGCGTATCGTTGAGGAAGGCGAAAAGACCGCCGAGACACTCAAAAAGGAAGCCTTGATCGAAGCTAAGGAAAAGATCATCCGCGACAAAAACGATTTTGAAAAAGAGCTACGCGAACGCAGAAATGAGGTCACACGGCTCGAAAGACGCGTCGCACAGCGTGAAGAGACCCTCGACAAGAAGGTTGAAAGCTACGAGCGTAAGGAAGAAGTGCTCCGAGCAAAGATCAAGGAGCAGGAAGACCTTATGGCAAAGGCAGAGGAGATACGCCAGCAGCAGCTGACCAAGCTCGAGGCTATCGCAGGACTTTCCCGCGAGGAGGCGAAGGATGAGCTCGTCCGTCAGATTGAAGACGATGCAAAGCACGAGGCGGTCATGAAGATCGTCGAGATCGAATCTCAGCTCAAAGAAGACGCCGACAGAAAGGCAAGAGAAATTATCTCACTTGCAATTCAGAGATGTGCATCCGACCACGTTTCCGAGGTAACAGTTTCGGTCGTCGCTCTTCCGAACGACGATATGAAGGGACGAATAATCGGACGCGAGGGACGTAACATCAGAACCATCGAGACGATGACCGGTGTCGATCTCATTATAGACGACACACCCGAAGCGATCACAGTATCCTGCTTCGATCCCGTAAGACGCGAAGTTGCAAGACTTGCTCTTGAAAAGCTTATCCTTGACGGACGTATTCATCCGACCAGAATTGAGGAAACGGTTGAAAAGGCACGCAAGGAAGTTGAAAACATCATCAAACAGGCAGGCGAAAGAGCCACGTTTGAAACAGGGGTACACGGACTCAATAACGAGCTCGTCAAGCTCCTCGGACGCCTAAGATACCGTACAAGCTACGGACAAAACGTGCTTGACCACTCTATTGAGGTCGCACACATTTCAGGTATCATAGCCGACGAGCTCGGTGTCGATAGCACACTTGCTAAGCGCGCCGGACTTCTCCACGACATCGGTAAGTCGATGACGCAGGAGGTCGAGGGCTCACACGTTCAGATCGGCGTTGATATCGCAAGAAAGTATAAGGAAAACCGTGACGTTATTCACGCGATCGAGGCACATCATAACGACGTTGAGCCTCAGACGATCGTAGCAATGATAGTTCAGGCAGCAGACGCAATTTCCGCTGCAAGACCCGGCGCACGCCGTGAGGACCTTGAAAATTACCTCAAGCGTCTGCAGAAGCTTGAAGAGATCGCAAACTCCTTCCCCGGAGTTGAAAAGTCCTTCGCAATTCAGGCAGGCCGCGAGATCCGCGTAATGGTCAAGCCCGAAGAGGTAAACGACGATCAGATGATACTCACCGCGCGTGATATCGTTAAGAAGATCGAGGGAAGCCTTGAATATCCCGGACAGATCAAGATACAGCTTATCAGAGAAAGCCGCGCTATCGAGTACGCGAAGTAAGGTTTCTTATACTCTACTATGCCGAGTGGCATTTTGAAATAGATTTTTCATATAGAGCTTATGCGAAAATCTCGGATAATTCCGTTTTATATATGATCTATTTTATAAGGAAGCAAGACCTCGAAGGAGGTCTTGTTTTTTTGTTTTAAGGAAGCTTCGACGCATTGTCATACCTTCTCCAACGGGAGAAGGTGGCTGAGTGAGGCGAAGCCGAACGAAGTCGGATGAGGTGTTCGGGTGTGATGTTACATTGTTTTTGATGCGGTTGCTCCGCAACCTACACCTCATCCACCGCTATCGCGGTCCCCCTTCTCCCGCTGGAGAAGGTATAGCGGTTGCTTCGCAACCTACACCTCATCCACCACCTTCGGTGGTCCCCCTTCTCCCGCTGGAGAAGGTATAACGGTTGCTTCGCAACCTACACCTCAGGAACCCTTTGACCGACACCTTCCCCTGAGGGGAAGGCAAGAGGACGTTCCGATGCTTCGCCGCGTTGTTTTACCTTCTCCAACGGGAGAAGGTGGCTGAGAGAGGCGAAGCCGAACGAAGTCGGATGAGGTGTATTGTACAATTAAAATATTATTATATCAAGTCAGTTGCATTACCTATGAAACACCTCATCCGTCAACCTTCGGTTGACACCTTCTCCCACTGGAGAAGGTAATTAAGTGCTCCGCATATCTCTTTATTTTGTAAACATTTTGTTAAAAAATAGTCCTTGCGATGCTAAAACCTTGAAATTTTTCCCTATATATAATATAATATATATAACTATAATTATATTCATTAGTGAGTTAAGCTATGATAAACATAAACGACAACAACCAATTTGACGAGATATGGACGCTCGTGAAAAAGAAGCTTCAGGATATCAACGGATACGACGATATCGTTATGAAGCTCTGGTTTTCAGACCTTAAATTAACGGTTCTGACAAACGATACCGCCGTTTTTATGGCGAAGTCAGATTTCAAGCGCGATATTATTCATAACAGATATCTTACCAAGATAAAGGAAGCTCTTTTTGAGGTCATTGGATTTGAGGTAACTGTTTCCGTTCGTTCGCTTCAGAACGAAAAGGAAACGACGGAAAAGATAATTGCGGCTGCGGAAAAGAGTGAAGTCAATACCGAAATTTATTCTACGGTCGGAGAAAATAAGGTGCTTAACCGTGCGGCGGTTCCCGCGGCGTTTTCCGAATTTACCTTTGATTCCTTCGTCGTAGGTGAATCGAACAAGTTTGCACATGCGGCGGCACAGTCGGTTTCAAACCATCCTGCGCGTCAGGCAAATCCCCTCTTTATATACGGCCCGTCGGGTCTCGGTAAAACGCATCTGCTTTACGCAATAGCTAACCGACTGAAGGAAAATTTTCCGTCATATAAGGTCGTATACGTAAAGGGAGAGGAATTTACAAATCAGATGATAGATTCCCTTTCCCGCGACCTGCGGCACGAATTCCGCGAAAAGTACCGTCAGGCGGACGTGCTTCTTATCGACGATATTCAGTTTATTGCAGGCAAAGCGTCGACTCAAGAGGAATTTTTTAATACCTTCAACCACCTGTATGAAAACGGAAAGCAGATAATCCTCGTTTCCGACCTTCCACCTCGCGATATCGAGCGGCTTGAGGAGCGCTTACGCACACGCTTTGAGGGCGGAATTATTGCTGATATCAATCCGCCGGATTTCGAGCTTCGTGCGGCTATCGTCAAGAAAAAGGTTGAAAAGCTCGGTATGACATTCCCCGAAGAGGTCGTAAGCTACATAGCGGAAAACCTCACCGATAACGTCCGTCAGCTTGAGGGCGCGGTCAAGAGAATTTCGGCGCAGTGTATACTGACCGGTGCTGAGGTGTCCGTTGACCTCGCAATAAGATGTATTTCCGACCAGGTTGTCGGATCTGAACCCGTAACGGTAACGATAGATAAAATTCTTACGATGGTTTCGCAGAAATACGGTATTACGGTCGAGGACATTAAAAGCAGAAAAAGAACGAGTAACGTCGCGTCGGCAAGACATATATCAGTCTATATTATCAAAAAGCTGACCGACCGTTCACTCCCCGCGATCGGACGAGTTTTCGGACGCGACCATACGACGATCATAAATTCCATCGAAACAGTCGAAAAGCGTATGAATACAGAGCCGTCGTTTGACGCGGAAATCAAAGACCTTATAAATAGGATAAAGAAGCGTTGATAAACTTTGCCACAATTTCGTAGGGCGGGGGCTTGCTCCCGCCGTTCCAAAGCGGTGTTACTTTACTTAAAACGTGCGACCAATGGTCGCACGCATTAAACCGCCACGAAAACGGGCGACCATTGGTCGCCCCTACAATGAAATTCCAAACTCTCTCGTAGGGGCGAGCATTGCTCGCCCGCACAAAAACGATGTTACTTTTCTTTGCAACGGCGGGAGCAAGCCCCCGCCCTACGATGAAACGTCACAAATCTTCCTTAAAGGAAAGGGGTTTCCAAAGGGGAAAACGTGTGCAGAATTTTGCGAAGGCAAAATTCAAACCGGTTTGCCCCTTGGCGTGGTTCTTTTGTAACTTTTCTTACACGAGTAAGAAAAGTTAAGAAAAAATTCATTACCTATGTAACACCTCATCCACCACCTTCGGTGGCCCCCATTCTCCCTAAGGAGAAGGTAAGACAACGTGGCAAATATTACCTATAATGTAGATAATTCTATTTTAATTCAAAAATTATCAACATTTTTCCCCAGCTTATCAACACATTATCCCCATGTGGACAACTTTCAAAAAATCGAACAGCTTATCCACAGACAAATTTCGACATTTACCCCCCGAAAAGCAGTTTGGCATAACGGTTTTCAGGCTTATCCACAATTCCAACAGCACCTACTGATATACCTACTTAAAATATTATTATTTATTTCTTTCTGACGCGCTGCGCGCGAAAAGAAAAATTGACAGAGTCCGAATGAAGCTCGGAACGAAAGGAACAAAAAAATGAAGATCAAGGTAATGAAAAACGAAATTCTCGAGGCGGCTATCCCCTCAGTGGGCTTTGCGTCAAACAAAAACACGATCGCGTCGATCGAGGGTATCCTTCTTAAAACAATATCAAACGATACCTGTGAGCTTACCGCTTACGACCTTGAAAAGGGTATGAAAACGACCGTTACCTGTATCGTCGAGGAAGGCGGCGCGGGAATTATCAACTGCCAGAGATTTATTCAGATAATAAAGGCAATGCCCGACGGACTTCTTACGATTGAAATCAACGAAAGCAACCTAAAGGCAAAGATATCGGCAGGAACGTCGGAATTTGAGCTTTATGCGCTCTCGGCGTCCGATTTTCCCGATCTGCCGGAGCTAAGAGGCGACCGTGGATTCAAAATCCGTCAGGACGCGCTTCGCGCAATTATTCAGAAAACACAGTTCGCTATCGCCGTTAATTCCGTAAAGCCCGAGCTTAACGGTCTTGACCTCAAGGTCGAGGACGGAGTCCTTTCGGCAGTTTCCTGCGACGGAAGCCGTCTTTCGGTCGTGACCGAGACCGAGCCGATGGAAAGCGTCGGTACAAGTGAGCTTGCTTTTGACGTAATTATCCCGGGTAAGAGTATTTCCGAGCTTATGAGATTCATTTCCGACAGCGATAAGGAAATGGAAATTTACGTTGCCCGTAAGCACATCATATTCTTCATAGGAAGATTCGTTCTTTTTACGAGAAGAATTGACGCGCAGTATATTGATTACGACCGCTTTATCCCCAAATCGCCCAAGATATTCGTTACACTTGATACCTCAGATCTCCTTTCTGCCCTTGAAAGAGCTCTTCTCGTAACTGAAGAAAGACGTCAGGGACAGATTCCGAGCCCCGTTATCTGCACCGTTAAGGAAGGACAGCTTACTATCGCTTCCTCGTCGGTCACGGGACGCGTAAACGATGTAATTTCCGTTCACCACGAGGGTGAGGACATTGAGATCGGCTTCAACTGCCGCTTCCTATACGACGCTATCAAGGTATGTGACTGCGAGAGAATTAAGCTCTGCCTTACCTCTCCTCTTATGAGTATGACGGTCGAGGAAGCGTCGGACAGTCCGAGCAAGTTCTTACTCCTCATTCTCCCCGTTCGTCTTAACGGATGATCTGCCGTAAGCTCGTATATAAGAATTTTCGTAATATCGAAGAGGCGTCACTTGAAATATCACCCACAGTTACCGTTTTTAACGGCTTAAATGGGCAGGGAAAGACGAATATACTCGAAGGAGTGTATTTCTTCGCGGGAGGGCGATCCTTCCGTACGGTGCACGAAAACGAGCTTGTACGCTTCGGGGCTGAATACGGACAGATAGAAATGACCTTTTTCGACGGCAAGCGCGAAAACGAAATGCTTTTCCGCTTCGTGCCTCGGCTCGGAAAAAGGTTTTGCTCGCTGAACGGAGCTCCCATAACGCGCCTATCCGAGGTCGTCGGAAAATTCCGCGCCGTGCTTTTCTGCCCCGAGCATCTGTCGATAGTCAAGGACGGCCCGTCGGTAAGACGAAAATTTATAGACAATGCCCTGTCACAGACCGATACCGAGTATCTAAGGTCGCTTCAGAGATATAACGCGTTTCTTTCACAGCGAAACGCGCTTATAAAAATGGCGCGTGACCGCCGAGATGATAATATTTTCCTGCTTTCCGACGTTTACGCCGAGCAGCTTGCCGCCGAGGCTGAAATTATCTCGGAAAAGCGTGATATTTATATATCGCGCCTGAGCGTTTCGGCAGATGAGATAATAAACGATATGACGGCGGGTAAAGAAAGTGTTAAGCTGACCTATCAGACGCGAAAAACGAAGGAAGAATATCTTTCGCTGCTTAATGAAAACCGTGACCGTGAGCTTCGGTTCGGCGCGACACTCTACGGCACTCATAAGGACGATATAGAAATAATGCTGAACGGCCGCGAGGCTCGGTCCTTCGGCTCGCAGGGACAGCAAAGATCGGTTGCTCTTTCAATGAAGATCGCCGAGGGCGAAATTTCACGCGAGATCAGCGGAACCTATCCCGTGTTCCTCTTTGACGATATTCTGAGTGAGCTTGACGAAAAAAGACGCGAATATCTCCTCTCCGGTATCGAAAATAAGCAGGTAATTATCACGTCCTGCGATAAAATTGATACACCCTGTAAGGTTTATGACGTAAATAACGGGGTTGTAAATTAAAATTTCAGAAGATTAACCCTGTTATTGTAGGGGCGACCATTGGTCGCCCGTCCATTCTTAAGGCAATTTTTCGGGCGACCAATGATCGCACCTACAATGAATTTATAAACATTTGTGAAAATATGAGATAAAAAAGAAAGGCCTACGCAGTATGTTCTTACATGCAGGAAACAACAAAAATCTACTCCTTAAAAACATAATCGGCATCTTCGATATGGATACGGCAACCGTATCTGCCGATACGAAAAAATTTCTCAAGGGTAGAGAAAAAAACGGTATGACAGAAGCGCTTTTTGAAGAAGTCCCGAAGTCATTTATACTCACAAACGACGGAAAAGTATACTTTTCCCAGATATCAACGCAAGCCCTCATCGGCAGAGTTGAATAATTATTTATAAAATTAAAGTGAACGCAAATAAGCCTTCCCCTTGGGGAAGGGGGACCGCGGGCGCTGCGCCCGTGGTGGATGAGGTGTTCAAAAGAAATGTAACATTGTTTTTATAACGCCGTCTACGACGGCTAACCTCATCCGCTTCACTTCGTTCAGCACCTTCCCCAAGGGGAAGGCAAAATGCGGAGAAATCTCCGCAAAGAAAGGAAAAAAAGATGACACAAAATCAGACCTACGACGAAAACCAAATACAAGTCCTTGAAGGGCTTGAGGCGGTAAGAAAAAGACCGGGTATGTATATCGGTACTACCTCTATACGCGGGCTTCACCATCTCGTTTACGAGATAGTCGATAACAGTATCGACGAGGCGCTCGCGGGCGAATGTACCGACATCATAATCACGCTTCACCGTGACGGAAGCGCGTCGGTTCAGGATAACGGACGAGGAATCCCCTCCGCTATCCACCATAAGATGGGAATTCCGACGCCCGAGGTCGTATTTACTATCCTACACGCGGGCGGTAAGTTCGGCGGCGGCGGATATAACATTTCGGGAGGTCTGCACGGCGTAGGTGCATCTGTCGTTAACGCTCTTTCCGAGTGGCTGACCTACGAGGACTGCTATAACGGTGAGGCGTTTACCGGCTCGTTCAAGAGAGGTAAAGCCGATAAGCCATTCACCTCGCTCGGTGCGACTTCCAAGCGCGGTCTTTACGTTCGCTTTATGCCCGACTCCGAGATATTTGAGGAGACGGTATTTGAATACGATACGCTCCTTAACCGTATGAGAGAGCAGGCATTCCTCAATCCCGGTATCAGGATCGTTATGCGCGACGAAAGAGGCGAGGAAACCCGTGAGGACGTTCTTCACTACGAGGGCGGTATTAAGTCCTTCGTCGAGCATATAAACAAGCAGAAGCACAGCGAGACGGTCGGTGACGAGGTCATCTATATGAAGGTCCAGAAGGGCTTCCAGTCGGCAGAGGTCGCGCTTCAGTATACGACCAAATACGACGAAACGATGATGTCGTTTGCAAACAATATCATAACCCCCGAGGGCGGTACACACGAGGCTGGCTTCAAGGCAGCTCTTACCGACGTTGTAAACGAGTTTGGCCGCCGTCATAACTTCTTAAAGGGCGACGATAAGCTCACGGGTGAGGACGTTCGTGAGGGACTTACCGTAATCATCAGCGTCAAGCTCAAGGACGCTCAGTTTGAGGGTCAGACGAAGGGTAAGCTCGGTAACTCTGAGATGCGTTCCTTCGTTCGTCAGCTCGTTATTGAAAAGCTCTCCGAATATTTTGAAGAGCATCCTGCGATAACGAAGCTTATTCTCGATAAGGCAACCTCTGCCGCACACGCACGTGAAGCGGCTCGTAAGGCGCGTGAAACGGCTCGTAAGGGCGTTCTTGACAAGGGCTCGGCACTTCCCGGTAAGCTCGCAGACTGTCAGGAAAAGGATGCAGAACATACTGAGCTGTATCTCGTCGAGGGAGACTCCGCAGGCGGTTCGGCTAAGACCGGACGTGATCCCCGCTTCCAGGCGATCCTGCCGCTACGCGGTAAGGTTCTTAACGTAGAAAAGACAAGACGCGACAAGGTTTACGCAAATCAGTCGCTTATCCCGATAATTCAGGCACTCGGCTGCGGAATCGGTGAGGAATTCAATCCCGAAAAGCTCCGCTACGGCAAGATAATCATAATGGCGGATGCCGACGTCGACGGTTCGCATATCAGAATACTTATTCTCACGTTCCTCTTCCGTCACATGAGAAAGCTTATTGAGGACGGTCACGTGTATCTTGCACAGCCGCCGCTTTATAAGGTTTACCGTAAGAGCGGTAAGGGCGAGGAGCTTTACGCCTTCTCCGATGAGGAAAGAGACGTTTGCATCGAGAAGCTCGGCGGCGGAGCGAATATCCGTGCCGACAGATATAAGGGTCTTGGTGAGATGAACCCCGATCAGCTCTGGGAGACCACGATGGACCCCGAGAGAAGAACGCTTCTCCGTGTAACGATGGAGGACGCGATGGCGTGCGACGCGATGTTCTCGCTCCTTATGGGCGACGCAGTTGAGCCGAGACGTGAGTTCATCGAGCAGAATGCAAGATACGCGGAGAATTTGGATATTTGATATAACATTACAAATTTTAGCCACACCGTAGGGTGTGAATAATACACCGCTATGTTGAGAAAATGCGCCACGTTATTGACCTTCTCCAGCGGGAGAAGGTGTCAACCGAAGGTTGACGGATGAGGTGTAGGTTGCGGAGCAACCGTATGCCAAAGAGATGTCACATTATACCCGTACACCTCATCCGCCTCGTTACACTCGGCACCTTCTCCCACTGGAGAAGGTAAGGGAATGCGGCGAAGCATTTAGTTGACCGCGATAGAGTGAGCGTAGTAGAGACGGTAAAAGCAAGCATCAGTTCTACATACAATCCTCAATAATACGCAAATATTCATTTATTCACAACCCCAAAAACACAAATGTGGAAAACAAAATAAGTTTTCCACAATATGACCGATTCTGTGGAAAACTTTTGAGGTACACCCGACAAAACAGTGCGTAAAGCCGATATTTTGACGCTTTACAACACGAAAAGACAGAAATTTCTGTTGATAAAACTGTGGATAACCCTGAAAAATGTGCAAAACTTTTCCACAGTAAAGTGAATTTTCCCTGTATAAAAGGCAAAAAATTGAAAATGGCGACGGTTTTCCATAACCGATACCGCAATTTCAGAGCCGACGCAAAAGTTTTCCACAGGGGAAAACCTGTGGAAAACCCAGATCAACTTGTGTAATCAGATGAACGCAAATAAGCCTTCCCCTTGGGGAAGGTGTCACCGCAGGTGACGGATGAGGTTAGGATGCGAAGCATCCGTTTTATGAATGATGTTACTTTCCTTTGATAACGGCGGCAAGCCGCCTACCCTCATCCGACTTCGCTGCGCTCAGCCACCTTCCCCAAGGGGAAGGCAAAAAGCGAGTAAACCTTTTGTTAAATATAAATATGAGCAATAAATATAATAGAGATTTAGTTGGAAATTCTCAAAGCTTACGTAAAAATATGACCGATGAAGAAAAGCATTTATGGTATGATTTTCTTCGTTATCTTCCTGTTACCGTAAACAGGCAAAAAGTAATAGAAAATTATATTGTTGATTTTTATATTTTTGCAAAAAAGATAGTTATCGAACTCGACGGCTCTCAACACGGCAAGGAAGAAAATCACATAAAAGACAAAACCCGTGACAAGGTTTTACAGGATCTTGGAATTAAAGTATTAAGATACACAAATCACGATATAAACACAAATTTCGATTCCGTGTGCCGAGATATTCTAAAAAATCTCGATATTACTGAAAGCGAATACGTAATAAATAAGCAAAACCTATCTTGTACAAGAGAAAGGACATAAAATGAGCAAAGAAGAACAGAAGCCGATTATTTTTCCCGACCAGAAGATAGTTGACATTGAAATGGAAAAGGAAGTCAAGACCTCGTTTATCCAGTACTCGATGAGCGTAATCATCTCCCGTGCGCTTCCCGATGTAAGAGACGGTATGAAGCCCGGTCAGAGAAGAATCCTTTACGCTATGTACGAGGATAATCTTACCCACGATAACCCCTTCCGTAAGAGTGCGACGACGGTCGGTAACGTACTTGGACGCTATCATCCGCACGGTGACTCCGCCGTTTACGGAACGATGGTTCGTATGGCGCAGAACTTCTCCTACCGTTATCCCCTTGTTGAAGGTAAGGGTAACTACGGTTCGATAGACGGTGACCCGCCTGCAGCTTACCGTTACACCGAAGCGCGTCTTTCGCGTCTGAGTGACGAGATGATGCGCGACCTCGGCAAGAACGTCGTTAAGATGAACAAGAACTTCGATAACACGCGCGACGAGCCCGACGTGCTTCCCTCGCGCTTCCCGAACTTCCTTGTTAACGGCGCTGTCGGAATTGCCGTCGGTATGGCGACGAACGTTCCGCCTCACAACCTCGGAGAGGTTGTTGATGCGACGGTATTCCGTATGGAAAACCCCGACTGTACCGTTCCCCAGCTTATGGACTACATCAAGGGCCCCGATTTCCCGACTGCCGCGACCGTTTACGGTGTAAACGGAATCCTTGAGGCATACACGACGGGTAAGGGACGCGTTATGGTCCGTGCAAAGGCGGATATTGACGAGGAAAAGCGCACTATCACGATCACCGAGATACCTTATATGGTCAATAAGAGTATGCTCGTTGAGGCGATGTCCGACCTTGTACGCAACAAGCGTATCGAAGGAATTATTGACATCCGAGACCTGTCGAGCAAGCACGGTATCAAGATCGTTGTCGATTACCGCCGTGACGCAAACGGACAGATAATACTTAATCAGCTTTATAAGTATTCACAGCTTCAGGATACCTGCTCGATCAATATGCTCGCGATCGTAAATGGCGAGCCGAAGATCCTTTCGCTTCCTGCGATCCTTGACGAGTACATCAAGCATCAGGAGAACGTCATCCGTAACAGAACGGTCTACGACCTCGCAAAGGCGAAGGCAAGAGCGCATATCCTTGAGGGTTACATTATCGCAACCGATAATATCGACGAGATAATCGAGATAATGAAGACCTCCGAGAGCATTCCTGCCGCTAAGGAAACGCTTTGCGAACGCTTCGGACTTACCGACGTTCAGGCACAGGCGATAGTTGAAATGACTCTCGGTAAGCTCACAGGCCTTGAAAGACAGAAGGTCGAGGACGAGCTTAAGAAGCTTGTAGCTCTTATTGCTGATCTTGAGGACATACTTGCCAACGACTGGCGTATAAGAGAGATCATCAAGAATGACCTTCTTGATATCAAGAACCGCTATGCTGACGCACGTCTGACCGACATCGTTCCTGCAGAGCAGGAGATCGTATACGAGGACCTCATCGAGCGTCATACCTGCGTTATCACGCTTACGAAGGACGGCTACATCAAGCGTATTCCGTCCGATACCTACTCGGCACAGAGACGAGGCGGTAAGGGAATTATCGGTATGACGACGAAGGAAGAGGACGTTGTCGATCAGATGGTCGCAGTCAACTCCCATTCGCACCTGCTTATGTTTACCACAAGCGGTAAGATCCACGTAAGAAAAGCGTATCTTATCCCCGAGAGTTCCCGTACCGCAAAGGGAACGGCGGCTGTCAATATCATCGAGCTTGAAAAGGACGAGAAGATCACGGCACTTGTGTCTGTTGATAGCTTTGAGGGCGAAAACTGCCTGACCTTCGTTACCAAGAACGGTATCGTTAAGCGTACTCCTATCTCCGAGTTCGCTTATCAGAGAAAGGGCGGTAAGCGCGCGATCACCCTTGACGAGGACGACGAGCTTATCTACGTTCGCCTGACAAACGACGAGGACGAGCTGTTCTTGGCAACCGCTCAGGGTAACGCAGTCAGATTTGCGATAAGTTCCATCACCCCGACGGGCAGAAGCGCACGCGGCGTTATCGGTATCCGTCCCGGTGAAGACGATTACGTTGCAGGTGTAACTGTGGTTGACGAGAGCAAGATGCTCCTTACGATCACCGAAAACGGCTTTGGTAAGAGATGTGACTTTGCCGAGTTCGCGGCGCACCACCGCGGCGGTAAGGGTATGAGATGCCATAACATTACCGATAAGACCGGTAAGCTCGCTTGCATCGCGGCGGTCGACGAGACCGACGATATTCTCCTCATCACCGACGAGGGAATCGTCATCCGTACAAGAGTAAATGAAATTTCCATCTACGGACGTACCGCATCGGGCGTTATCGTAATGCGTACCGACGCCAAGATCTGTAACTTCGCAGTTGTTGCAGAAGAGGAAGAGGACGAAACCGAAGCTGATACCGAAGCAGTCGAAGTTGAAATAGAGGAATAAAAATGAAAGCAGAGCCGATTGGCTCTGCTTTCTATATTTTTGTTGTAAACGAAAACCACCAGCAGTGCTGGTGGTTCCAAAAAGCTTTAGCTATGAGTAGAAAAAGAATCCTCCTTCGTCTAAAATAGAAGTGGGTTTGCCGACCACAACAAAAAGACGAAGGAGGAATCAAGTCGTGAAACTTGACACAGAAAGTTTAGCACATACGAAATGGAATTGCAAATATCATAT
>JAZSHF010000049.1:0-12753 GCA_045533115.1 Eubacteriales bacterium | reverse complement strand
GCGTTTCCTTGAAGAATATCCCGACCTCGAGGCCATCTACCCCGAGCTTATCTACAAGATCCAGAAGAAGATCGTTCGCCGTTGGCTTCTTGATGACAAGAAGCGCGTAGACGGACGCAGAATGGACCAGATCAGACCTCTCGCGGCGGAAGTAGGACTCTTCAACAGAGTACACGGAAGCGGTATGTTCACCCGTGGCCAGACTCAGGTCCTCACTATAGCTACTCTCGGTACTCTCGGCGCCGCTCAGATGCTCGACGGCATCGACGAGGAAGAGTCGAAGAGATATATGCACCACTACAATATGCCCGGTTACTCTACCGGTGAAGCAAAGGCAGTCCGTTCTCCCGGACGCCGTGAGATCGGTCACGGTGCGCTCGCAGAGCGTTCGCTCGTTCCCGTTCTCCCCTCAGTCGAAGAGTTCCCCTACGCTATCCGCTGCGTATCCGAGGTTCTTTCCTCGAACGGCTCTACCTCTCAGGCATCCGTTTGCGGTTCGACCCTCGCTCTTATGGCAGCAGGTGTTCCGATAAAGGCTCCCGTTGCAGGTATCTCCTGCGGTCTTATCACCGAGGAGGACGGAAGCTGGACGACCATGATCGACATTCAGGGTCTTGAGGACTTCTACGGCGATATGGACTTCAAGGTAGCAGGTACTCATAAGGGTATCACCTCCATTCAGATGGACCTTAAGATCGACGGTCTTACCCCCGAGATAATCAAGGAGGCGCTTGAAACCACTCACAAGGGCCGTGACTATATCATCGACGACGTGCTTCTCAAGGCGATCGCAGAGCCTCGTCCCGAGGTTTGCAAGTGGGCGCCCAAGATGATCTCGATGAAGATCAACCCCGAGAAGATCGGCGACGTTATCGGACCTAAGGGTAAGGTAATTCAGAAGATCCAGGCAGAGACCGGCACCGAGATCACCATCGAGGACGACGGCTCGATCTTCATCGCAGCAGTTAACCGCGACGGCGGTCTTGCCGCTGAAGCTGCAATCAAGAACATCGTATTCGAGCCCGAGGCCGGTGCCATCTACGAGGGTACCGTTACCCGCGTGATCCCGATCGGCGCGTTCGTTGAGTTCGCTCCCGGCAAGGAAGGACTTGTTCACATCTCGAAGCTCGCTCACACGAGAGTTGAGAAGGTTGAGGACGTTTGCAACGTCGGCGACAAGCTCGCAGTTAAGTTCCTCGGCATCGACGAAAAGGGCAGAATGAACCTTTCTCATAAGGACACTCTTCCCCGCCCCGAGGGAATCCCGGAGGAAGCTCCCGTTGGGCGCCCCCGCCGTCCCTTCCGTCCCCGCAGAGAAAAGTAATTAAAATAGGAAAACCGCCGAGAAATCGGCGGATTTTTGTTATCGGTAAATTAAGTTAGTTGCAGCCGCAACCGCAACCGCAGTTGTTACCGCCGTTGCAGTACCAATAGAGGATAAGGAGAATGAGGATTACGATCCAGACGTTGCAGTCGTCAAAAATGTTGCAGAGGCATCCCATGGTATTAATATCCTTTCTGTTTCATTCAAAAGGTCGGTTTTGCCGCCCTTTGATACCATTCTATGCCGACACCTCACCGCCGTTACCGAAAGCAAAACCGTGTCAAATAAGTTTTTGGGGAAAATTCGGTATAATTACAGAAAATGATGCGGAGTTGTGCAATAAAAACTTGATGTGCAGACAAAAAATAATTCCACAGGGAGAAAATATAATAAAAGAGCAAGCACGGTCGTGTTTGCTCTTTTAAGTTTAGAGTTATGAAGCTCGCCTTGCTCTCTGTTATGAGCTTGGGCAAGCCCAAGCGTTATGATATGATTGCCCACGCTTCCTTAACTGTGCCGCAGGCACATCATAACTTGGCGCAGCCAATCATAACTCATAACTTGCCCGCAGGGCAATCATAACTTAACGTGATACTCTTTCAGAGTATCACGTTACTAAACTCCGGTATAAAGCTCTCACACGCGCTTTCGCCGTCCTGGATATAAGCGTTTTTGATGCCGATGCTCTCGGCGTATTTAACGACGGTATCATATTCCTCTGCCGTCAGCTTGCGATTCAGTTCATCGGGCGCGTTCGGCTGAGGCGTATATTGGCTCATAATGCTGATAACTATGCTGTCGCCGTATTCACGGTGCAGATAGTCAAGCACTCTTATGCTGTCGTCAGCGTGATTCGGCAAAACGAGATGACGGACTATCACGCCCTTGACCATCGTTCCATTAGAATTATATACCGCTTCGCCGCGCTGATTCACCATCTCAAACAGCGCCTTTTCCGCAATTTCGGGATAGTCGCTTACCCCCGAAAAGCGTTTGGCAAGCTCCGCGTCCATATACTTAAAATCGGGCAGATAAACGCCGATATATCCGTTCAATGAACGAAGCGCGTCGACGCTTTCGTAACCGCCGCAGTTGTAAACGGTCGGCAGATGAAGCCCCATTTCCCAAGCGAGATCGAGCGACCTTTTTATATTCGGCACCCAAGGAGTCGGCGTAACGAAATTTATATTGCAAACACCCATCTCCTGCAAGGAAATGTATGCCTCGGCAAGCTCACTTTCAGTCATTTCGCGACCGAGCCTTCCACCGCTTATCTTGCCGTTTTGGCAAAACGAGCAACGCAGATTACAGCCCGAGAAAAAGACCGTTCCCGAGCCCTTCCCCGTGCAAATACACGGCTCTTCCCAAAGGTGCGGCGCGATACGCCCGACGATAGCAGTCGATCCGACACCGCAAAACCCGATTATTCCATTGTCCCTTTCAACTCCGCAGGAACGCGGGCAAAGATTGCAGTTCATAATGTGTCCTTTGATATATTTGAATCTAACATAATGTTGCGGGCGGGAGCTTGCTCACACGCTCACTCTATTACTGACATTGAAACGCTTCGATATTTTGTCTTGCCTTCCCCCGCTGGGGAAGGTCAACAACGTCGCAAATCTTTTCGTATGGAGCGGACTTGCCCTCCGCCCTACATTATTCTCCAAACATCTCCATTATTTCATCCGTCCTCAGCCGATCGGCGACGTACGCCTTACGAAGCAGCTCCGACGGAATACGGTCGTCGTACTTTTCAAAGACGGGACATTCGCTCGGGCTGACAAGCGACGATTTATCAATTCCGTTTTTGGCAATACGCTTGATGTACTTCATAAACGACTCACCGTCGCCCTTTTCGAGCTTGAAGGTCATATAGAAGCAGCCCTCAAATTCAAGCCCCGAAAGCCCGAATGATGCGCCGTTTTTCGCTATGAACTTACGAAGCGTGCGGAAGGAGCGCGTACCGAGCCACGGGAAAAGACACCAGGTATATCCGCCGAGATGAACGATCTCCTTTTCGAGCATACCGGTATTTTTTGCAACTCCGCGCGCAACCTCAAGACGCTTGCGAGCGTTTTCCTTAAGATAAGGATAAACGGTATCCTCTTCAAGCACCTTTTTCATTCTCTTAAGTATCTTGGTGTGTATCTCACCGTAATCACCCGGCCAGGATACCTCCATTTTGCCCTTTACCTGCTTGCAGTAAATGAGCTTTCTTTGAATGTCAAGCTCCTCGACCTCCCAAACTCTGCCCGCGAGCGCAAAGCGGTCGCCGACGGGGGGCGGTGTCGTTATCGTTCCGATCTCGTCTGAGCCGCAGCGGACGGTAAAGTCCTCGCTGTCCTTGAAAACGGCGTAGAACTTGAAGCTGTTTATAAGCCGTTCGCCTCTCACGCCGATAATGAGCGTCTTTTCCTCGGTCATTTCAAGGTATTCGAGGTTGAGCATCGAAACGAGAAGCGTTCTGTAATCTTCGGAAGAAACGTGAATGAACGGCGGAAGCGTCAGTACCCTCTCTGCAAGCGCCTTAGCGCTAAGCTCACCGCTTGATGCAAGCACGCTCAGCGTCTGCTGGAAAAGCAGACTGAACGGCAGATGACGCACCGACGGCGGCTCAATAAATCTTTCTTCAAGATAAAGCTGAACGATAGCAATAGCGCGTATAAGCTCCCACGGCATAAGTTGAGGGAGCGGAGTATTCGGAAGCGGATTTTCCTCCCTGAACACCGTCATCATCTCGGGCGGATTTCCGCGTCTGCCCGAGCGTCCGAGACGCTGAAGCAAGCTCGACACCGAGTGAGGCGATTCGAGCTGAATAATTCTTTCAAGCCGTCCGATGTCAATGCCAAGCTCAAGCGTGACCGTCGCACAGGTGACCGTGCGGATATCCTCGTCCTTGAGCTTAAGCTCGGCTTCCTCACGGATAGACGCCGAGAGATTACCGTGATGTATCTGAAAAACGTCCTCCTCACCGCGTCTGTCTGCTATCTGACGGAGCGTCGCGGTCAGATATTCGGTCTCCTCGCGCGAATTTGAGAAAATAAGACACTTTTTCTCGCGCGAGCAGTCGTAAATGTACTCAAATCCGGGGTCGATCGGGATATATTTATCCTCGCTCGGCATAGTTCCCTCGCCGTCGCCCTCGTTCTGAATGTAAAAATGCTCCATTCCGAGCCGCCACGACGTTCTGGTATCGGGACAGTCGACGCAAACGGTATTTCGTACCGAGCCCGCCCCGAGCCATTTACAAGCCGCGTCAATATCGCCGACCGTCGCCGAAAGACCGATCCTCACGGGATCGTAGCCGATCGACCGCGCAATACGTGTAAGCTGGCAAAGGATCTGATTTCCTCTGTCGCTTCCCGTCAAGGTATGAACCTCGTCGAGAATGACGAAACGGAGCGAGCCGAAAAGACGGACGATATCGTTGCTTCTGTTCATAAGCATACTTTCGAGCGATTCGGGGGTTATTTGCAGTATTCCGCGAGGGTCTTTAAGGGCTTTCGACTTGTGCGACATAGCAACGTCGCCGTGCCAATGGAAAACGGGAATACCGCTCATATCAAGCACCTCGTCAAGACGCGAAAACTGGTCGTTTATCAGGCTTTTGAGGGGCGCAATATAGAGCGCACCGATCGAATTCGGCTCCTCCTCGTAAAGCCTTGAAAGCACGGGAAAAAGTGCCGCCTCGGTCTTACCCGATGCAGTCGGAGAGGTTATAAGCAGATTATTCTCGGTTTCAAAAAGTACCTCAGCCGCACGAACCTGAACGTCGCGAAGCTCGCTCCAACCGTGGCTGTAAATATAATCCTGCAGAAAAGGCGGAAATTTTCCGAATATATCCATTGTAGACCTCGTTTATTATTTATCACCCCTCATTATAGCATTTTAATTCCGTTTATTCAACCTTTTTTCTCTCGTCAAGGAACAAAATTATTCCGCAAATTATATGCAAAATTGCCGAAAAAACGACCTCAGTCAATGCCGCCGACGGATATGACCGAACTCCGAAGGCATCGGTAGTGCCAACGAATCTGTCAAGCATTATCACCCATACCGCCCCCGCGAGCGTCGAAACAAGCCCGAAAAAGAGGACTAAAAGGTATGTATTCTTCAATTTAAGATTTCTTAATTTTTTAATCATATCATCACCTCGGTTATAATTATACAGTATTTTATTTCCCTTGTCATTGCAAAAATTCTGTAAAATCAGGCGCAAATTGACATTGAAAATTATTTGTGGTATAATTTTACCGAACGATTTTGGAGTTCTATTGTAGGGGCGACCATTGGTCGCCCGCAAAATACACATTTTCTAAACGGGCGACCAATGTTCGCCCCTACAAGAAACACCTTACTCAACCAAGCCCATCACAAGGAGAAAAAAATGACCGACCTCTGGCAGTATCTTAAAAATACAGAAAAACCGATCGTTCTCTACGGAACGGGCGACGGTGCTGATAAGATACTGAACGTAATGGCTGAAAAAGGAATAAAAGCATCGGGCGTTTTCGCCTCTGACGGATTTGTACGAAAGCGCGTTTTCCGCGATATGCCCGTTTTGTCGTACAAAGAAGCCGTAAAGACCTACGGCGATATGATAATTCTTATCGCCTTCGGCTCGTCGCTTCCCGACGTTATCGAAAATTTCGTCAAGCTGTCCGTTCTTCACGAGACCTACGTTCCCGACGTTCCCGTCGCGGGCGGAGAGCTTTTCGATATTGATTTTTACAATAAAAACCTGGATAAAATAAATGAAGCGCGTTCGCTTCTTTGTGACGAAGCGTCGGTCAAGCTTTACGATAATATGATAATGGCAAAGCTGACGGGCAAGGTCGAATATCTCCTTAACGGCTGTGAAACCGATGATGAGATACTTTCATTCCTCGGTGCCGAGGGCTTCCGCGTGACGCTCGACCTCGGCGCATACAACGGCGACACGGCGCTCAAATTGGTCGAATTTTGCCCGAAGCTCGAAACGGTAATCGCCCTCGAGCCCGACGAGCGAAATTTCAAAAAGCTCTGTATAAATGCAGTCCCGACGAAAAAGGTCGAGCCGCACTTCGCCGCCGCTTGGGACAAAAACGAAATTCTCACCTTTACAAAAGGCGGAGGACGGGGAATACACCATAAGGGCGGTGAAAAGACGGTCGAAGTCGCGGGAATTCGACCCGAAAGCCTGCTCGACGGGCGCAAGGTCGACTATATAAAGATCGACGTCGAGGGTGCGGAGCGTCAGGCGATAAACGGCTGTAAAAACGCAATCGCCGCCTATCGTCCCGCGATGCGAATTGCACTGTATCACAAGAGTGCAGATATCTTCGAAATACCGCTGATGATCCGCGAGGTCTGCCCCGATTATAAAATGTATATGAAGCGAACGATGTCCTTCCCCGCGTGGGATATAGACCTTATCGCGCTTCGCTGAAAGGATAAGCAATGCAAAAATTCAAAGTAACGGGAATGTCCTGCGCCGCCTGCTCGGCACGAGTTGAAAAGGCGGTATCGGCTGTAAAAGGAGTAAAAACCTGCGCCGTCAACCTGCTGACAAACAGTATGGTCGTCGAGGGCGACGTTCCCGACAGCGAAATAATAAAGGCAGTTGAGGGCGCCGGCTACGGTGCGTCGGCAGACAACGGAAAAGAGCCCGAGAAAAAGGAAGAGACCGAGAACGCCGAGACGAAAAAAATACTTCTTCGCCTGATATCCTCGGCAGTTTTCCTTTCGGCTTTGATGTATATCTCGATGGGACGGATGATAGGTCTTCCGCTCCCACGCCTTCTTGCAGGCAACTACCTCGCAAACGCGATAACTCAAATGCTCCTTTCCCTTGCCGTAATGGTAATAAACCAAAAATTCTTCATAAGCGGCTTCAAGGGGATAATCAAGGGCGCGCCGAATATGGACACACTCGTTTCACTCGGCTCGCTCGCGGCATTCGGATACAGTACCGCCATCGTCTATAAAATGACTGTCACACATTCTCACGCGCTTCTTCACGGTCTGTATTTCGAGAGCGCGGCAATGATACTGACGCTCATAACCGTCGGAAAGCTTCTCGAAGCACGCGCAAAGGGTAAAACGACGAGCGCCCTCAAGGGTCTTATGTCGCTCTCGCCCGAGACCGCAACGGTAATAAAGGACGGCAAAGAAATCTCCGTTCCGATATCGTCGCTTTCCGTCGGTGACATCTTCACAGTCCGCCCGGGGCAGATATTTCCCGCAGACGGAAAGGTCGTAGAGGGCATCGGCTCGGTAAACGAGGCGGCGCTGACGGGCGAAAGCATACCGTCCGATAAAACCGTCGGCTCGCCCGTATCGGCAGGAACGGTCAACCTTTCCGGCTACCTGAAATGCGAAGCGACCAAGGTAGGTCACGATACAGTCCTTCAGCAGATAATAAAAACCGTCTCCGATGCCTCGGCATCAAAGGCGCCTATTGCCCGTATAGCCGATAAGGTCTCGGGAATATTCGTCCCGACCGTCATCGGAATCGCACTCGTAACTGTCGCCGCATGGCTCATCGCAGGCGAAAGCATCGGCTTTGCGCTCGCGCGCGGAATATCGGTACTCGTCATAAGCTGTCCCTGTGCGCTCGGGCTTGCTACCCCCGTCGCAATAATGGTCGGAAGCGGTGTCGGAGCTAAAAACGGAATACTGTTTAAGAGCGCAACAGCTCTTGAAGAAATAGGAAAAACCAAGGTCGTCATCCTCGATAAAACGGGAACGGTCACAAAGGGTGAACCGACCGTATGCGACGTTATCCCTATGGGCTGTGACGAAAAAACACTTCTGACGCTGGCATATTCCGTCGAGAATGGCAGTGAGCATCCGCTTTCAAGGGCGGTCGTGTCCTATGCATCGGAAAACGGCGTTTCTCCGCTTCCTGCCCAAAACTTTGTTTCGCACGCAGGAAGCGGCGTGTCCGCAATCGTGGACGGTGAGGCGGTCTACGGCGGAAAGCTCTCTATGGTTTCCGAACTTGCGCCCGTAAGCGACGAAACGAAAAAGCTCGCAGAAAAGCTCTCAAACGAGGGGAAAACGCCCCTGTTCTTTGCCAAAAACGGCACCGTCCTCGGTCTTGTCGCAGTCAGCGACGAGGTAAAGGAGGACTCTGCCGATGCAATAAAAACCCTTCACGAAATGAAGATAAAGACCGTGATGCTGACAGGCGATAACGAAAGGACCGCACGCGCGATAGCCGATAAGGTCGGTATCGACGATGTGGTCGCAGGCGTAATGCCGAACGAAAAGGCAGATACCGTCAAGCGTCTCAGCGGTAGCGGCAAGACCGCAATGGTCGGCGACGGCATAAACGACGCACCTGCACTGACTGAAGCCGACGTCGGAATCGCGATAGGCGCAGGAAGCGATATAGCAATAGATTCCGCCGATGCGGTGCTTATGAAAAGCTCGCTTGCAGGCGTCCCCGCCGCAATCAGGCTCGGCAAAAATACACTCAGAAATATCAAGGAAAATCTTTTCTGGGCGTTCTTCTATAACGTGCTCGGAATCCCGCTTGCCGCAGGTGTTTTCATACCGCTTACGGGCTGGGAAATGAACCCAATGATAGGCGCCGCCGCGATGAGCCTTTCCAGCTTCTTCGTCGTAACGAATGCGCTTCGCCTTAACCTTATACCGATAAGAAAAAAGGTCAAAGCCGCCGTCGCTTCGGCACTGATTCCCGAACCGAAAAAGGACGAAAACGTAAAGACCTACGCCGTCTACGGAATGATGTGCCACCACTGCGAAAACGCAGTCAAGACCGCACTCGAAAATATCGACGGAATCGCAGAGGTGACCGCCGACCATACGCAAAATAAGGTCACGGTCAAATTCGTTTCCCCCGTCGACGACGAGATCGTCATCAAAACGATAACCGACGAAGGCTATGAAGTAAAATAACAAAAAACGGACAACAAGCGTTGTCCGTTTTTCGCATGCCCACTCTTATCCAACGTCCAGAACCATTCGCCGCATTTTTGTAGTGTGCGACGTCCTCTGTGCACCGCCTTGCCTTCCCCTTGGGGAAGGTGTCAACCGGTAGGTTTCGCGTAGCGAAAACTACTTGTGACTGGATGATGTTAGCCGTCGAAGGCGGCGTTATAAAAGCAAAGTTATTATATCTTAAAACGGATGCTTCGCATCCTAACCTCATCCACCACTCCGCGGTCCCCCTTCCCCAAGGGGAAGGCTAACGGCGTCTCTCAATCTTTGGTAGGCAAGCCCCCGCCCTACCAAAGAACGTGGCAAATCTTCTTAAAACCGAAAGGGGTATCCAAAGGGGAAAACGTGCAAACAATTTGCTCCGCAAATTTTTGCGGTTTGCCCCTTGGCACCGTTCTTTCGTGTAGGTTTGCGAAGCAAAACTACTCATTTCATTGGGTGAGCAAGAAAGGTGAGAAGAAAATAGCATCAAAATGCCCAAAACCCCTTCACTTTACCTAACTACTATGTTAAAAAGGTAAAAATTTGTCTTTTTACCGCGAACCCCTTGACTAATTGATTCCAAAATTATATAATAATTTTATTGTCAAATATAACAAACGCTCTCCGCCCGACGGGAGACGCGTATTCCATACAGTCGGAGAAACGGATACTATTATGAACAGAGTTTATAACTTTTCGGCAGGCCCTTCGATGCTTCCCCTCCCCGTGCTTGAGCAGGCACAGCGCGAGCTGATCTGCTACGGCGAAAGCGGAATGTCAGTAATGGAGATGAGCCACCGTTCTCCCGATTACGAGGCAATTATAAAGGACGCAGAGGCAGACCTCCGCACCCTTATGAATATCCCCGAAAACTATAAGGTGCTCTTCCTTCAGGGCGGCGCTTCTACCGTATTCGCATCGATTTGCTATAACCTCCTTACAGGTTCGGGCAAGGCAGACTATATCGTTTCGGGTCAGTTCTCGAAAAAAGCGGCTCAGGAAGCAAAGAAGTACGGAGACGTAAAGATCGTCGCTTCCTCCGAGGATAAGAATAACACCTATATTCCGAAGACCTGCCGCGAGGACTTCCGTCCCGACGCAGATTACGTTCATATCTGCTTCAATAACACCATCTACGGAACGAAGTATAACTATATCCCCGATACCGGTGATGTTCCGCTTGTTGCCGATATGTCCTCCTGCATCCTCTCCGAGCCGGTCGACGTAACCAAGTTCGGCGTTATCTACGCAGGCGCGCAGAAGAACGTAGCTCCCGCAGGACTTACCATCGTAATCGTCCGTGAGGACCTTCTCGGCAAGTGCCGTCCCGACACCCCCGCAATGTTCGACTGGAAACTCATGGCGGATAACGACTCTATGTACAATACTCCTCCCTGCTACCCGATCTACGTTGCAGGTCTCGTATTCAAGTATCTCCTCAATATGGGTGGCCTTGACGCGATGAAGGAATATAATGAAAAGAAGGCGGCAGTCCTTTACGACTATCTCGACAACCAGAGCTACTACACCGCTCCCGTTGAAAAAGATTCCCGCTCGATAATGAACGTTACCTTCGTAACGGGCGATGCCGACCTCGACAAGAAGTTCGCCTCTGAGGCAGGCAAAGCGGGTCTTAAGAACCTTAAGGGACACCGTTCGGTCGGCGGCATGAGAGCGTCGATCTACAATGCAATGCCCAAAGAAGGCGTTGAAAAGCTCGTAGAATTTATGAAGGCGTTTGCAGAAAATAATCCCAAAGCGTAAGGAAGTAAATCAAAATGTATAACATTAAGTGTCTTAATAAAATCGCAAAGATCGGTACCGACAATTTCGATACCGCAAAGTATAACGTAACGGATAACTGTGAAAACCCCGATGCTATCCTCGTCCGCTCGGCAAAGATGCACGATATGGAATTCAATTCCGAGCTTGTTGCTATCGGACGCGCAGGCGCAGGCGTAAACAACATTCCCGTTGAAAGATGCGCCGAAGAGGGTATCGTAGTATTCAATACCCCCGGTGCCAATGCAAACGGCGTTAAGGAGCTCGCTATCGCAGCTCTTCTCCTCGCTTCGCGTAACATCGTCGGCGGTATCGACTGGGCAAAGGCACATCAGGGCGAAAGCGGTGTTGCTGCTCTTGCCGAAAAGGAAAAGTCGAAGTTCGCCGGCTGTGAGATCGAGGGCAAATCCCTCGGTGTAATCGGTCTCGGCGCTATCGGCGGACTTGTTGCAAATGCGGCAAAGGGACTCGGAATGAAGGTCTACGGCTGTGACCCGTTCATCACGGTTGAGGCGGCTTGGGGACTTTCCCGTTCGATCGAAAAGGCGGCAAGCTATGACGACATCTACGCGTCGTGCGACTATATCACCCTCCACGTTCCCGCAACGAAGGACACGACGGGCATGATAAACGCCGAAACCATCGCAAAGATGAAGGACGGCGTTAGGATCATAAACCTCGCAAGAGCAGAGCTCGTTGATTCCGCGGCAATGATCGAGGCGATAAACAGCGGTAAGGTAGCAGCATACGTTACCGATTTCATCACCGACGATCTCCTAGGCGTTTCCGATAAGATCGTCTGCATTCCTCACCTCGGCGCTTCTACCGAGGAGAGCGAGGATAAGTGCGCTATTATGGCGGCGAAGGAGCTTATCGAGTACCTCGAAAAGGGTAACATCAAGAACTCCGTAAACTTCCCGAACGTCGAGCTTCCTCATAACGGCGACGCTCGTATCTGCGTTATGCACAGAAACGTAGCTGGCGTCCTCTCCAAGATCTCTGCCGCAATGGCGGAAGAAAACATCAACATCGAAAACATGGTAAGCCGCAGCCGCGGAAACTATGCTTATACCGTTGTTGAAATATTCGGACAGATTCCCGAAAACGCAGTTAAGAAACTCTCTGCACTCGAGGAAACTATCCGCATAAGAGTAATATCTTGATTACGGCGTTCACTCGCCCCTGCGGAAAAACACACGAAGAACAGCACACGGCGGCATACGAGCTTCTCTATGCCGCCGCTTCCTTTCTCGGGCTTTCAGTCGGACGGGCAGAAAAGGACGAAAACGGCAAGCCGTTTTTTCCCGATAGCCCAAATGTGTTTTTCAGCATAGCGCACGCCGACGGAATGGTCGCAGTCGCGATAGGCGACATTAGATGCGGAATTGACGTAGAGGGCAACCGTAAGGTGTCAAAGCGCATACGGGATAAGTATCTCGATGGTGCAACCGAGGAAGAAGCACTCCTGCGCTGGACCGAGCGCGAAAGCTACGGGAAATACGAGGGAAGCGGATTTTTCGCCGAGCCGAATTACGAAAACGTCGCGTTCACGACGTTTAATATAAACGGCTTCACCATAACCGTCTGCACCGACAAAGGCGAAACGGTGGAAATAAAGGAAATATAATTTTAAAAACGGGGGAGCAATGGTCGCCCCTACGAGAACTTTCGGAACTACCTTGTTGGGGGGGCCATTGGTCGCCCCGGCGGCGTCATCG
>JAZSHF010000002.1:0-4012 GCA_045533115.1 Eubacteriales bacterium | reverse complement strand
GGTTGCGAAGCAACCGCTGCCAAAAATGATGTTACATTGTTTTGGGCGGGAGGGGAAACCCCTCCCCTACGAAGGTATCGGGGACGTTGTCTTGCCTTCCCCTTGGGGAAGGTGTCAACCGAAGGTTGACGGATGAGGTGTAGGTTGCGAAGCAACCGTTGCCAAAGTTTAAGTAACATCGTTTTGGGCACGAGGGGAAACCCCTCCCCTACGAAGGTATCGGGGACGTTGTCTTGCCTTCCCCTTGGGGAAGGTGTCAACCGAAGGTTGACGGATGAGGTGTAGGACGCGAAGCGTCCGTTCGCCAAAGGGTGTAATTCCTATATTTTCAACTTCTCCCCAATATCAGCAAATTCCTCGGGGAAGACCTTCATTGTGGCTCTGTCGTAGGTGATAAGACCGTTAATTTCGTCCTCAACGTCGGTAATCTGCGTATAGACCGAGGCGCAAAGCCCGTCCTTTACAAGCGGAATGATCTCGTTTTCATATAGACCGCGAAGCGCCGAAACAAAATCTTCGCGTGACTTGCACTTTCCGTAGCCGTATGCCTTATCGGGATTGAAAATGTGGTTTTCAACGCGGTAGCTGTAACCGCCGAATTCCGACAGGAATAACGGCTTATCCCCTGCCTTCAGCTTCACCTTTCGGAAATAAATGTGCCTGCTGTCAACGTCGGTTTCATTACATCTGTACCAGCCCGATGCGGTGTCGATAAATCGGGTGGGATCGAGCGACTTCAAACGGCGATAAGCGGAGTTTCCGTCAAACTGCCCCCAGCCCTCGTTGAATATCGTCCAAAGGCAGATCGAGGCGTGATTTTTGAGGAGAGCCACAGTTTCGTCAAGATGCGAAAGAAACGCCTTTCGGCTCTTCTTGTCGGGATGAAGCCTCTTGTCGCTGCGCGAAATGAGACCGACGGTCGGCAGGACGGTGTCGCGGAAAAACGAGTATCTTCCGTTGTTGACCATATCCTGAAAAACGACGATGCCGTATTTGTCGCAAAGGTAGTAAAAATACGGATGCTCGACCTTGATATGCTTGCGGAGCATATTGAAGCCGAGGCTTTTTGCGAAAAGAATATCGTCCCTTAAGCAGTCATACGACGCGGGGGTGAAAATACCGTCCGAAAAATAACCCTGATCGAGAAGCCCGTGGAAGAAATAGGGACTGCCGTTGAGGCAAAGGCGCGCCTTGCCGTCTACTGTTTTCGCTTCAAGTGAGCGAAGCGCAAAGTATGATCGAACGGTGTCGCTCTCGGTCGTAATTTCAAATTCATATAAGTACGGGTCCTCGGGCGACCAAAGGCGCGGATCATCAAGCCTTATCTCTGCTTTGCCGCAAAGGAGAGGGAAGACGACCTGTCCCTCGGGCGTCGTTACCGTAACCGTTCCGTCCTCATTTTGAGTGCTGAAATGAGCGGTAATAACGGGATCATCGGGTGTAGTCGGAAGCTCAAGGGAGGTAATATAATTTTTCTTTACACCCTCAAGCCATACCGTCTGCCAGATTCCGCTGACGGGCGTGTACCACATTCCGCCGCGCTTATTTGACTGCTTTCCGTAGGGAAGAATAAGTGAGGAAAGACGGTCGCGGACGAACACCGTAAGGGTGTTTTCCTCTTCAAGGAATTCCGTGACATCAAATGAAAACGGTGCGTAACCGCCGATATGCGAGCCAAGCTTGTTGCCGTTAAGATAAACCTCGGCAACCTGATCGACGGCACCGAAATGAAGAATAACGCGGCCGGCATTAAAGCCTTCAGGAAGCGAAAAAACGCGCTTGTATGACAGCGTTTTGCCCTCGTCAAAGACCTCGTTTATCCCCGAAAGGATAGACTCGGGCGGATAAGGAACGAGTATTTCGCGGTCAAATACGGCATTTTCGATGCCGTCACATACGCCGAAATCCCACTTGCCGTTGAGATTCATAAACGACTCGCGAACGAGCGTGGGGCGCGGATATTCGGGAAGCGGAATATCGCCGATATTTTCGGCATACGGGGTCAGAAGCTTATTGAGATCAGACATTATTTTCTTCCTTTTGAGGAGCGATTTTTCCGCCAAACGGCGTCGGGGCAATAAATTTATCCACTAACGGAAGCGCAAGGTCGATAATAACGACCGCGATAAGAGCAGTAAGCCCGACGTCGATGACCTCGCGCAGAAGCATCGTGACAAGACCGCCGACGATACCGAGAATTACGGTGCCGAGGGTGGTTTTTGCGCTTCTTGACGGCTTTGACAGAAGAAATACGGTAACGAGAAACGTGTTCGAGCCGAAGACGTTGTAAATTGCCCCGTCCAAGGCGATTGCGTCAGACGCCGCTTCAAGAGAGGGGTTAAGATACGCGAAAACTCCGATAGTCAGAATGAACGATAAGGGCAGAACGGGCTTAACGGCTCTTCTTACCAAAAGATAAATAAAGGCAAGCGCGATAAGAAAACCCGAGATCTCGCCGATGCGGGCAGAGCCGAGACCGAAAAAGGTCTCAAAGGTCGTGGTATCGGGCAGATACCCCGACAAAACCTTCTCAATGGGAGAGGCGGGAATTGCCCTGAAGTGCTTGAGCGTCAGCGCAAAGGGATCAAGTTTGTATGACGCCTCGGGAATAACGTTCATTATTCCGGGGAAAAGAAGAAACGAAGCAATAAGCGAAAGCGCGATAGGTGAAAAGGTGACCTTTACTCGTTCTTTTGGAATATAGGCAACCGCCGAGGCAAAGACAGCGGTCATTATCGGAAGCCATAAGGGCGCCGATGCAGGCAGAAACAGCGCGATAATAAGGCCGGTCACCGCGGGTGAAATATCGAAGCGAGCTTCTTTTTTCAGAACCGTTTTCGCGGCAATATCCAGTCCCATCATCATTACAGCCGAAATCAAGGCAATGGTTATCGGACGGAGGCCGTGGTGGTAAATGCTCAAAAGGTAAAGAGGAAAAACCGCGATCAGCGTGTCAATGCGGATCGCTCCTGCACGCTCAGGCAAAGGGAGAATGGGATACCGTGCGGTCTCCTTGAAGGCCTTTGGACGGCGGGACAAGTGCAGACGGTGCTTTTGATTACCGTTCATTCTCGGTCACCTCCGTATCATCGTAAAAATCGGGATCCTCGTTTTCAATATCGACCGAAACAAGACCGCTTTCGTGACGAAGCTTGATGATCGTTTCGGCAAGCGGAATGCCCGAGGGACAAATATAAGAGCAGGAACGACATTCGAAGCAGCCCGCAACGGCCGTTGCGAGGTAGGAAGCATCCTTTCCGTCCTCGTGTGCCGAATAAACGTCGATGGGCGAAAGCATAGCAGGGCAAATATCAAAACAGCGGCGACAGCCGATGCAGCTAATAGGTGCCTTCACGCTAATTGGGTCGATAGGCATTACGGCGACAGCTTCTATGCGCTCGGTCATCGTTTCTTCCGAAATTTCGGCACCGTAAAGATTCTCCGCCCGTATAACCCGCTCGTTTTCACGCGGAGAGGCGACCGCCTTCAGCGGCGTGCCGAATGGTAGACGGAAAACGTCAATTTCACCGCCAAGCTCGGAAACGGTAAGATAGCCCTCGCAGAAGGGAATACCCTCAACGAGTGCGCGGTAGCAGGCAAGGCAAAGGAGCGGGGAGACTACGGGGTAGCCCGCGTCAAAATTGTCCTTAGCGGCATTTATCTCAGCGCCTGTGACCGCTGAAACGGTGAGGTTCGGTACGGCAGCGGGGAGCTTATCCTTGATAAGAACGACCTTGAACATTTCGCTCTTTTTCGGGATCGCGCCGTAAATGCTCTCTGCGGCGTTAAGGTCGGAGCGCGGAATTGCAAAATTACAGCTTCTCGCCCCGACGAGCTTCATAAGGATCTTCGCGCCGAGAACGATCTTGTCGGGAAATGCGCGGCAGATGAAAAGACGGCTGTCGTTGCAGGGCGAGGCACTGCAGTCGACGGTAAGACACCTCGGATCGCGCTTGCCCTTTTTGATCGGCATTATCCCGCGCTCGAGCAGAAGCGAACGAAGCTCATACTC
>JAZSHF010000011.1:0-34596 GCA_045533115.1 Eubacteriales bacterium | reverse complement strand
TGGATGGTTTCGGTACCAATGAGGGTGTCATCGTAATGGCAGCTACCAACCGCGCGGATATTCTGGATAACGCGTTGCTTCGTCCCGGACGCTTTGACCGTCAGGTAACAGTAAATTATCCGGACCTTAAGGGGCGCGAGGCAATTCTGCACGTTCATTCAAGAAACAAGCCGCTTGAGGATACCGTTGACTTCAAAAAGGTTGCACAGTCGACTGTCGGATTTACCGGTGCCGACCTTGCCAATCTCTTAAATGAATCTGCGCTTCTCGCCGCAAGACGCGGTAAATCTCTTATCGGTATGGATGAAATTGAGGATTCCTATATGAAGATCCTCGTAGGTCCCAAGAAAAAGTCAAAGATCCGCGAGGAAAAGGACAACAAGCTTACGGCATTCCACGAAGCAGGTCATGCGGTTGCCGCATACTTCTGTCCTACTGCAGATCCCGTTAAGCATATAACGATCGTTCCCGCAGGCAGAACAGGCGGCGTAACGGTTATGATACCCGAAAAGGACAGCAGCTACGATACGAGAAACGCTATGTTTGACCGCATTGTCGTTGCTCTCGGCGGACGCGTTGCGGAGGAGCTTAAGCTCGACGACATCTCCTCGGGTGCCTCGTCCGACATCAGCCACGCAACCGCTATTGCCCGCAATATGGTAACAAGGTACGGTATGAGCGAAAAGCTCGGTACTGTTCTTTACGGCTCAGAGCACAGTAATGACGAGGTGTTCCTTGGCCGTGATTTCAGCTCAGGCAAGAATTATTCCGAGGCGACTGCTGCTGAAATTGATGCCGAAATCAAGAATATCATTGACCGTGCATACCGCAGATGTGCTGAGATTCTTTACGAGCATTCCGACAAGCTCCAGAAGCTTGCAGAATATCTCATTAAGGTAGAAACAGTTGACGGCGATCAGTTTAAGGCACTTATGGAAGGTGATCCGACCTTTGAAGAGCTTGACGCGATAGCCGAGGAAAAGCGCCGCAAGAGCGAGGAAGAAAACGCCGCTCGCCGCGCTAAGGACGAGGAAGAACGCAAGAAGCGCGAGGAAGAGGAAGAACGCCTTCGAGCTGAAATGCAGAACCACAACATTAACGGTATGAACGACTACGGTCAGGAAACCAAGCACGAAAACGACAACTCAGGCAACTCAGAGGACAAGTGAAAAATCGTCCTTGATATTAAGTGAACCCCAAATAGTTCAAAAGAAATTAAAACTAAAAACACCTCTTATGGTATAATGAAGCCATAGGAGGTGTTTTGTTATATCCTTGATTTCTATGACAGAAAATCGTTGCGGATCAAATATCGAAGCGCAACGACATTAAAGTGGTTATTGACACATTTATATTACATCTTTTGAACAATATCTGCTACTCGTTAAAGATTGGTTAGTTTTTTATAACACTTCAAGTCTAAAAAACAGGAAGAGCTAATTTCCTCTCCCTGCTTTTCAGTTTATATTTCTTGTGAACTATTTTTCGGGTTCACTTCACTTCGCCTATCATTTTTATTTGAGTAACATTCGAGCAATTTCTGTCGCCTGAATACCGTGTATTTTAGATTCCGCATTTTCAAGGGTTGAAACGAGATCGTTAATGGAGAGACGACATCCGATAAGCGCATTTTCAATTAAAGAAACCTCTCCGTCCGCAAAGAAATCTCCGCTGATATTTACATCACTGATAATTCCGTTCGCCGCATCAAATGAAAGCTCAATGCTGCCGCCGTCAAATCTTTCTCGAACTGTCTTTGAAAGCGTTTTAGAATTGCCGTAGACGTAATCCCACGAGCTGTATTTTTCCTTTGCCAGAAGCTCAACCTCCGACTTTTCGCGTTCATCGAGCATAATTTCCCGACCCGAGAATTTCTCGGTCAACGCAACAATTATAGCACTAACGTCTATTTCGGGATAAACGTCCTTAATATTCGTAACGCGGCTTCTGACACTGCTTATCCCCTTGCTGACAAGCTTCTCCGAGCTAACGCTGAGAACCGATGAAAGAGAATCAACGTCAACGTCTACAAGAATCGTGCCGTGGTGAAGCACCTTGCCGAATTTTCGGCACTGCGCGCTTCCCGAAATCTTCTTTCCGTCCATAAGAAGGTCGTTTCTTCCCGAAATCTCGGTTTCGACACCGAGAGAATCAAGGGCTTCCTTTATCGGCTTCAAAAAACGAACGAAATCAATTCCGCCGCCCTCGTCCTTAACTATAAAAGTAAAATTGACATTTCCGAGATCGTGATATACGGCACCGCCGCCGCTCATTCGTCTGACGACGGAAATCCCGTTATTTTCAGCAAAAGGAACATTTACTTCGGCGTAAGCGTTCTGATAACGCCCAATGACAACGGTAGGTCTGTTTTGCCACAAAATAAAGACGTCGTCATCACAGTTTTTCATAAGCCATTCCTCAAGAGCGAGGTTATAACAGGGGTCAGTCGATGAATTGTAAATGAACCTATTTTTTCCCATTACGGTTTCTCCTTCCAGCAAATTACACACAAATATATCACAAATTGCTCCATTTGTCAATAAATTTCGGCAATTTAGAGCACATATTTTATCAAAACATATCGAACACTAATATCGAAAAATCGGGTGTTCTTTTTTTGTTCTGTTTTTGAACGAACGATATCGAAATTTTGTTCTTTTGCGAAAAAAATGTAGAAATTAGTCGCTTAAATTGTGGTTTTTTCTCTTGCAAAAATGCATTATATAATATATAATTGTGTCAGAAGTGGTGAAAAGTGGGGCAAAGTGGTTGAAATTACCGCAAAATACACACCTTTCCCACAAACTACGCCGAAGGAGAAAACGCGATGTTCTGCGGAGAATACAGCCACAATTTAGACGCAAAAAAACGCGTCAGTCTTCCCTCAAGACTCCGCGAGGAGCTCGGCGAGACCGTCGTTATGACGAAGAACGTGGACAAATGCATCTCTCTCTACTCGATGAGCAGATGGGAGGATTTTACGGCAAAGCTTGAGACACTTCCCCAGACCGAAACGAGAATGATAAAGAGATTCCTCTTCTCAGCCGCATTCGAAACGAACGTTGACGGTCAGGGACGCGTCCTCATTTCCCCTACCCTTTGCGAATACGCGGGACTTACCCGCGCCGTAAAGATAATCGGCGTCGGCGACCATATCGAAATATGGGACGAGGAAAGCTGGACAAACGAATCCTCTTCCGAAAACACGGCGGATATAACCGATCTTCTGATAAAGCTTGGTTTCTGATATGGCAATTAACTTTGAACACTACTCCGTAATGCTTAATGAATGCATCGACGGACTAAACATAAAGCCCGACGGCCTCTACGTCGATTGTACGGCAGGCGGCGGCGGTCACAGCTACGCTATCGCAAGCCGCTTAAACGAAAACGGCAAGCTGATAGCGATAGACCGCGACATGGATGCAATAGAAGCGGTAACCAAACGTCTTGCCCCCTTCTCCGACAGAGTCGAGATCGTCAAAAATAATTTTTCGAACCTTAAGGAGATATTGAACGGAAGAAAGCCGGACGGAGTGCTTATTGACCTCGGTATTTCCTCACATCAGATTGACGTTGCCGAACGCGGCTTCTCCTATAACGCCGACGCACCGCTTGACATGAGAATGAGCCGTGACGATCCGATATCCGCTTACGATATTGTAAACACCTACTCCGAGGAGAAACTCGCAAGCGTGATCTTTCAGTACGGCGAGGAAAAATTTTCAAGAAGGATCGCGTCAAGAATAGTTGAATGCCGAAAGGCAAAGCCTATAAATACGACGCTTGAGCTTGTTTCAATAATAACCGACTCGATCCCCCCGAAATTCCGCGAAAAGGGCTCAAATCCCGCGAAGAGAACGTTTCAGGCGATAAGAATTGAAGTAAACGGCGAGCTTGAAATTATCCCGCCGACCGTAAGAGATATTGCAGAATGTCTGAACGAAGGCGGAAGAATGGCGATAATAACGTTCCATTCACTTGAGGACCGACTCGTTAAACAAACGATAAATGACCTTAGCAAGGGCTGTACCTGCCCGCCAGATTTTCCCGTTTGCGTATGCGGAAAGAAACCTGCCGTTAAGCAAATATCAAAAAAACCGATACTGCCGAGCAGCATTGAGCTCAAGGAAAACAAAAGAAGCCACAGCGCAAAGCTGCGCGTAGCAGAAAAACTTTGAAAGAAGGACAAAGCAATGACAAACGACCTGTCAAGAGCAAGCACACCCAACAGAAGCGTTGATAACAAAAAAGCTCCCGTATCCGCGAACTCGCGTGCAGCTAACTCAAAAGACAGACGCGTAAACGGATATAGCAGAATAAAGAGCGGAGAGCACAAGAGAAGAGGCGCGACCCGCTCCCCCAATATGTCAAACCCCAACGCCAGAGCCGCAAAGCCCGAGGTAGCTCTCGGTTCGCTTCCCGTAAAGGCACCCGCAAAGAAGATGGCAATTCCGGTTGCATCGGTAAGAACGGAGCCGACGGTAAGAACTGTAACAGATACAACTAAGGTAGCATTCCCCTACTCGGTAGTATTCCTTTCTCTTCTCTGCTCTCTTCTCTTCTTCTATATGATTTTTAATTACGTCCAGATAAATGAGCATACCGCGACGGTTTCCGACCTCAAGAGCGAGATCGCGACCCTCTCATTTGAGGAAGAGGATCTTACGGCAAAGCTCGATATGAAGAACGATCTTACTCTCATTGAGAAGATAGCCAAGGAAAAGCTCGGCATGGTTACCGTTGACGAAGTGACGAAGAAGTATATAACCATGGATTCAGGGGACACGATCGATCCGAGTAAATAATAGAGTAAACGAAGAAAAACAGCGACGACAGGAACAACGGCAAAAAAATTTACCGTTGTTCCTCTTTTTCTTTCTATTTCGTATTGTAAATTCATATATTTAGTAGTATAATACAAATAAGTATACCCAAAATTCGCGTAAGAGAGCGGATTTCAAACGGAGGTGCCGAAAATTAAACCCTCAACAATTGTTCGTAAAAGAATGATACCGGGAAGATCCATGCTGATACTTACGTTCTTCATGGCTTTTTGGTGCGTTCTCATATTCCGACTTTTTCAGTTGCAAATAATCGACTACGATAAATATCAAAACAAGGTAATAAATAATATACAGCGCTACACTACCCTCAAAGCAGAGCGAGGCGAGATATACGACGCGAATATGACGAAGCTCGCTTCAAATTATACCGTATACCGAGTATTCATTTCTCCGCGAGATATTGAAAAGAGCGGGAAAGCCGAGCTTATTGCAAGAGGACTTTCGGAGATACTTGACGTTGATTACGACAAAATAATCGCCCTCACCCAAAAGACTCACCGTGCTGACGAAACGGTTCTCAAAAAAGCAACCGAGGAGCAGGCGGACGCCGTGCGCGCGTTCATTCTTGCAAACAACTTAAAGCTTCAGGTGCATCTTGAAGCCGGATCTGCAAGATATTACCCGTTCTCTTCCCTTGCATCGAATGTCATCGGCGTCGTCGGTACCGACCAAGGTCTAAGCGGTCTTGAGCTTCAGTACAATTCCTTTCTGAAGGGCGAATCCGGCAAATACATAACCTCAAAGGACGCGCAGGGCGGTCAGATGCCCGGCAAGTACGATACGTATATAGACGCGTCCAACGGTGCAAACCTCGTAACCACGATTGACGTTACGATCCAACGCGCGCTTGAAAAGCAGGTCAAGCAGGCATACCTCGATTCCAATCCTCTCAACAGAGTTACGGGAATCGTAATGGACTGTGATACGGGTGCGATACTCGCTATGGCAACCTATCCGTCATTTGACCTAAATAACCCTTATCAGCTTGACGAAAGTTCACAAGCTAAGCTTGATAACAGCGGGCTCGATCCGGAATCGAGCGAATTCTCAAAGTACCGTACCGAGCTTCTCTATACCCTTTGGAGAAATAAAGCTGTATCGGAGCTATACGAGCCGGGATCAACGTTCAAGGTGATCACAAGCTCAATGGCACTTGAAGAAGGAGTCGTTACACCGAACGAAGGCTTCTATTGCAGCGGTTCCTACAAGGTATCAGGTTATCCGAATCCCATTCACTGCCATAGAACGAAGGGACACCGCTCCGTTACCTTTACAACCGGTCTGCAGATGTCGTGTAACCCCGTAATGATGACGCTTTCTCTGCGTCTTGGACAAAATACCTTCTACAAGTATTTCGAGTCATTTGGAATGACCTCTAAGACGGGAATCGATCTCCCCGGCGAAGCTGCGGGAATTTACTCATCAAAATCCAATTTCAACGACGTCTCCCTCGCAGTCTATTCTTTCGGACAGACGTTCAAGGTAACTCCGCTCACCCAGCTCACGGCAATAAATACAGTTGCAAACGGCGGTAATCTTCTTACGCCTTACGTTGTGGATAAGATCATCGACGATGACGGAAACATTCTTATGCAGCACGAAACCATCGTCAAGCGTCAGGTGGTAAGCGAAAGCGTATGCGATACCCTGTCAGTAATACTGGAGGGCGGTGTTTCAAGCAAAAACGGCGGTGCAAAGAACGCATACGTACCCGGCTATAAAATTGCTGCAAAAACAGGAACATCCGAGATCCGAGACCTTGCCGACCCCGACGGCAATTTCTCATACCGTGTCGGTTCGTGTGCCGCTTTCGCTCCGGCAGACGATCCGCAGATAGCCGCAATAATCGTCGTTGATACTCCAACTGCTCCCGTAAAATACGGAAGCACGGTTGCAGCGCCCTATATAGCCGGACTTCTCGACGAGATACTTCCTTACGTTGGAATCGAACGTAACTACTCAAGTGCCGAGCTGAAGAAGATAAAAACCACGCTCAGCAACTACGTCGGTTGGTCTAAGACAGACACGGTATCCGCAGTTGTAAACCGCGGTATCGAATATGAAATACGCGGAAACGGCGACGTAATAACCTACCAGGTCCCCGCAAAGGGACAGGAGATTATGAAGAACTCAGGCAAGGTCATCTTCTATACCGGAAACGCTACCCCTGTTGCAAATATAACAGTGCCTGATGTCGTAGGTCAGACGGCGACTGCCGCAAATAAAAATCTCGCAAATCGCGGCTTCAATGTCATAATCAACGGCGCCGCAAATACGACGTCTGCCGAGGCGTACGTCATCTCTCAGTCCATCTCGCCGGGAACACTTGTAACCGAGGGAACAGTCGTTACGATAACCGTCCGTTACCTTGACGAGACCGCATAAATATTTTTTAGAACGGAGCAAATTTATGTTACTTACCGAAATGCTCGAAAATATCCCCTGCCGTCTTTCTTCTCATATTGACGAAAGAGAGATAACGGGAATAACCCCCGATCCGACACTGTGCAAGGAAGGCTATCTTTTCGTTTGCATCAAGGGATTTACCCGCGACGGTCACCTTGTCATTGATAAAGCGATTGAAAACGGAGCGGTTGCATTTGCCATTGACGAGAATCGCCCCGAGATTGAGGATAAATTAAATGCTCTGTCTCTGCCATACGCAGTATTTGAAAACACCCGCGCGGGCGAGGCGTACCTTACCTCTCGCTTCCATAATGATCCATGGAAGGACCTGAAGATAACAGCAGTAACCGGAACGAACGGCAAAACGAGCACCGTCACGATGCTTACCGAGATATACAGTGCCGCGGGAATTAAGGCAGCAACGATCGGCACTATAACGGGAAGTATGACCACTCCCGACCCATCTAAGCTTTACCCGCTTCTTGCGTCCTATCGCGACGAGGGATATTCTCACGTCATTATGGAAGCATCGTCACACGCTCTTGCACTCGGCAAGCTTGAGCCGATATTCTTTGACTGCGGCATCTTTACAAATCTGACCCCCGAGCATCTTGATTTCCACAAGACGCTTGACGAATATGCCAAGGCAAAGGCAAAGCTTTTTCCGCGCGTCAGACGCGCGATAATCAATGCCGACGACAGCTATTCGTCGGTTATGATAAACGCATCAAAGAACCCGATCCTCTGCTCTGCAAAGGGTACGGCCGTCGATTTCTGTGCAAAGAACGTTTCAGACAATAAGAGCCAGGGCATTGATTACGACGTCTTTACGAAGGACCTCGTTTTCAGGATCACCTCCCCCATTCCCGGCTCGTTTACCGTTATGAACACCCTTGAAGCCGCAACCGCCGCTTATACCGACGGAATTCCGCACAGAACGATCATGGCGGCGCTCAGCCGTTTTACAGGTGTCAAGGGCAGAATGGAGCGCATTTCGCTTCCCACAAACGATTTCTCTCTCTACATAGATTTCGCGCACACTCCCGACGCTCTTGAAAACGTTTTGCGTACTATACGCAAATTTATGAAAGACGAGCAAAGACTTGTCCTCTTGTTTGGTTGCGGCGGAGACCGCGACCGCACAAAGCGCCCTGTAATGGGCGGAATTGCCTCGAAAATGGCAGATTTCGTCATCGTAACCGCTGATAACAGCCGTACCGAGAACACCCGCGACATTATAGGAAACATTCTTGAGGGCTTCGATGAAAGCTGTCCTCATACCGTTATAGAAAACCGCAAGGAAGCGATCGAGTACGCTATCAGAACCGCTCAGCTCGGCGACGTCATTCTTCTTGCGGGCAAGGGACACGAGGAATACGAAATAATGCCCGACGGAACCCATCCCTTCTCGGAGCGCGATATTGCTCTCGAGGCTTCAAAGCAATACCTAAAAGACCACGGTCTGTATTAACCGAAAGGAAATCAGCGATGCTCGACCTTTTTCACGGTTCAACGGGTGCGGCTCTTGCCGACGCCTGTCGAGGAAAGCTTCTATATGAAGGAACAAAAAAATCGTATAGCGCGGTAATCGACTCCCGCAAGGTAAAAGGCGGCGACATCTTCGTCGCCATAGCGGGAGAGCGGACAGACGGGCATCTATATCTTTCGTCCGCAGCTGAAAATGGGGCATCAGCCGTTCTGACCGAACGTGTCCCCGAAGATATGACTCCATTTGAAAATAACGGCTGCTCCGTCATTCTCTGCGAAAACACTTCCCTTTCCCTTGCTTATCTTTCAGCAGAACATAAAAAGGAATGTGACGTACTTACGGTAGGCGTTACGGGAAGCGTCGGAAAGACGACGACAAGACAGTTTATCGCCGCGGTTTTGAATGCAAAGCTCCCGACACATAAGACCGAAGGTAATTTCAATAACGCCCTCGGACTTCCCCTTACGCTTCTCGGACTCAAGGAAGAACATAAGGCAGCGGTCATTGAAATGGGAATGAGCGCAAAGGGTGAGATATCGTTCCTTACGAAGCTTACCCGCCCGAATATCGGCGTTATTACCGTAATCGGCTCATCTCACATCGAGCATCTCGGCTCACGCGAAGGCATACGCGACGCAAAGCTTGAAATAAGAGACGGAATGAGCGACGACGGAATACTCGTTCTGAACGGCGACGAGCCGCTTCTTTCAGATATCGAAAACGCAGTATACGTTTCTCTTGTCAATCCCGAAGCACCGTACCGTGCGGTGAATATAAGAACAAGCGGAGACGGAATGACGTTCGATGCAATAACCCCCGACGGCACGATAACCGACTGCTTTATTCCCACGCTCGGAGAACATACGGTTCTTGACGCAATGTACGCCGTTACAGTGGGAAGGCTCGCAGGGCTTACTCCCGATGAGATAAAGAAAGGACTTTCCTCATTTACCCCCGTCGGAATGAGACAGAATATCGTAAAGAAAAACGGCATAACATTTATAAACGACTACTATAACGCCAGCCCCGAATCAATAAAGGCGTCACTTTCGGTAACGAGGGGACTTTCCGTGCAAACGGGCGGAAGGGTCGTTGCCGTTCTCGGAAACGTAAACGAGCTTGGAGAAAGAAGCGAGGAGCTGCACCGTTCGGTCGGAAAATGCGTTACCGAGCTTGGAGTCGACCTGCTTTTTACATTCGGAGAGAATGCATTTTATATCGCCGACGAAGCGCTTAAAAACGGCTTTAATAAAGAAAACGTATTCGTTTTCACCGATATTACCGACGAAAAACCCATATCAGCCTGTGTCAATGAGCACTTAACCGAAAACGACTGCGTCCTTATCAAGGCAAGCAACAGCGTTAATATGGGCAGGATCGCAAGAATACTACTTGAAAAATAAAAGGAGAGGCTTAAGCCGAGGAATGAAAAAATGTCGCTGTTTTATATTATCTCTTTGATATCTACGTTCGTTATCACCGCAGTAATTCTCCGTTTCCTCATTCCCTATCTGAAAAGCAAGAAAATGGGACAGAAGATACTCGATATAGGCCCGCGTTGGCACAAATCCAAGGAAGGCACACCGACAATGGGCGGTCTTTCTTTCCTTATCGCAATATCGCTCGTATGTGCTACGCTTTTTACAGTTTTGTATGCTCAAACGAATGACAAGACCCTGCTTTTCCCCGTAATATGCCTCGTATTCGCCGTTCTTAACTCCGTAATCGGAATGATAGACGATAGAACTAAGTTTGCAAAGAACAAAAACGAGGGACTTCTCTCGTGGCAGAAATACCTCCTTCAGCTTATTGTTGCGGTACTCTTCATTGCGGTGGCAAATCACTTCGAATTCATAAGTACATATATGTATCTGCCTTTCTTTAACAAGGTTGTCGACCTCGGTTTTTTCTATTACGTTATTGCAGTTATACTTATAACGGGCGTTGTAAACAGCGTTAATCTTGCCGACGGTATTGACGGTCTTGCCGCATCTGAAACGGCAGTCGTAGCCGCCTTTTTCTCCTGTGCGGCGTTCAAATATGAATATAAAGCCCTTGGCGTTCTTTCGGGATCGACTCTCGGCGGATGCCTCGGATTCCTCGTATATAACTTCTATCCTGCAAGAGTATTTATGGGAGACACGGGATCGCTCTTCCTCGGCGGTCTAGTTACCTCAATGGCATTCCTTATCGGGAATCCTCTCATTATTCTCATCTGCGGCTTCGTATATTTAATGGAAGCAATATCCGATATCATACAGGTCGGATATTTCAAGCTGACACACGGAAAACGCTTCTTCAAGATGGCGCCTATACATCATCACTTTGAAAAATGCGGCTGGAGCGAGATAAAGGTCGTGACGGTATTTTCTCTTACAACCCTCGTACTCTGCGTTGTTTCCTACTTCTTCGGAATATTCTGAAAAGGATCAAAACATGAACAGAAACCCTAATGAAAACGACAAAAACGGTGGTAGACCGTCATATAACGCGTCGGGCAATTCTGTTCGACGTCAAAGTCAAAACGCCGCGACACGACAACCCGTAGGCACACAAGTACCGTCAAGCGGCAGATCGACGGTCAAGCGCTATGAAGGAACGGCTCCGTCATCACGCCCTCAAAATCAAACCAAGGCTACCCAAAAACGGCTAAATAAAGATAATCTGAGAAGAAAGACCCCTGCCAAGGAACAAAAGCAGAGGCTTATAAAGCAAAAAGAAACGGCAGTTGTTGCTTCGGCTCCGAAAAAGCCGTCAGCACGCTCGCGGAAAAACGACTTCATCAAGCCAACGGACGTTGTACGAATCAAGGGAAGCTACGACAAGCTCTTCCTTATCCTCGTCATAATTCTGACGCTGTTCGGAATTATAATGGACTTTTCGGCAAGCTATGCTTACGCCTTCAGTAAATACGGAGACAGCTTCTATTTCGTAAAGCAGCAGATAATATTTGCCTGCATCGGTATGATATTTCTTATCGTTGCGATGAACTTCGACTACCGTTGGCTTCGCAAGTTTACGGTTCCGTATTTCATCGTAATAACGATACTTCTCATTGCAGTCCTTGTACGAGGCATCGCAAGCGGTGTCGCTCAAAGATGGATAACAATAGGTATAACCTTCCAGCCGTCGGAGTTTATGAAGCCCGGCCTCGTATTTATGCTGGCACTGTACGTTGCGCGAAACCAGGACAGAATAACTAACTACCGCAATTTCAAGCAGACTACGATATACGGAATGATAATTCCTTTTCTGATCGTTGCTATTCCCTGCGGACTTATATTCCTTGAAAAGCACTTCTCGGGAACGATCATTATGTTCGCGATCGGCTCTGTCATAATCTTTGCCGCGGGAGCCCAGATACGGTGGTTTGCAGGTGCCGTGGGTGCTGTTCTTGCCGCACTGTTCGGCGCGATAATGTTTATGCCGTACGCAAGAGAGCGCGTAAATATGCTGATAAATCCCGAAAGCTACGACCCGACCGGCAAGATCTGGCAGACTCTTCAGGGTCTTTACGCTATCGGCTCAGGCGGACTTTTCGGAGTCGGTCTCGGAAACAGCCGACAGAAGCACATGTACGTTTCACAGCCGCAAAACGACTTCGTTTTCTCAATAATCGCAGAGGAGCTCGGATTTGCAGGCGCAGCACTCGTCGTAATTTTGTTTATGCTGCTTATATGGCGCGGATTCGTCATCGCGCTCAAGGCTCCGGATACTTTTTCATCTCTTGTAGTCATAGGCCTCATCAGTAAGGTCGCAATTCAGGCGCTTCTGAATATCGCCGTTGTTACAAATATGATACCCAATACGGGAATATCGCTTCCCTTCTTCAGCTACGGCGGCACAGCCCTTGTCGTTCAGCTTGCTGAAATGGGCGTTATACTTTGTATTTCAAAATACTCATATCAGAAAAAGGAAATTTTTGACTAAATATGAAGGTTATGCTGACGGGCGGCGGTACGGGTGGACATATAAACCCCGCTATTGCCATCGCTAAAACAATACTTAAACATCATCCAGACGCCGAGATAGCATTCGTAGGAACAAGCCGCGGAATGGAAAACCGCCTCGTCCCCAAGGAGGGCTTCAAGCTCTACCACATCGAAATGCAGGGATTAAGAAGAAAGCTGTGCCTTTCGAATTTCAAGACCCTTTATCTTACCGCTACCTCTGTCGGCAAGGCAAAGAAGCTGATAAAGAAATTTAAGCCCGATATTTGCATCGGTACGGGCGGATACGTTTCCTGGCCGCTCATAAAGGCGGCGGCAAGCATGAAGATACCGACCGCGATGCACGAATCAAACGCGCTTGCGGGTGTGGCTGTCAAGATGCTTGCGCCTCATATCGATGTCCTCTTTACGAATTTTGAGACAACTGCATCTCAGATCAAAAAATGCAAAAAAATAATGCACGTCGGAAACCCGCTTAAATCGGGCTTCTCTGCTATAACAAGGGAAGATGCAAGAAGGAAGCTCGGATTTGAAAACAGATACCGTTATTCCCTGCTCACCTGCGGCGGAAGCAACGGTGCAGGAAGGATCAACGCCGAAGCAATAAAGCTGATGGCTGAATATACCTGCAAGCATCCCGAGATTCATCATCTCCATCAGGCGGGCGTTATCAATTACGAAAAAACTAAGGCGGAGTTTGAGCGCCTCGGACTTGATAAATATGAAAATCTCGTCCTCGTTGATTACATATACGATATGCCCGACCGCTTGGCGGCGGCGGACCTTGTAATCAATCGCGCAGGTGCCATGACGATATCGGAGCTTGCACATCTGAAGAAGCCGTCGATACTTATTCCCTCACCAAACGTAACGGATAACCACCAGTACAAGAATGCCAAGGTTCTTGCTGATGCAAATGCAGTTTGCCTGATCGAAGAAAACTCACTTACCGATGGCATGCTTGCCAAGACCGTAGACGAGCTTCTCAACGACCGCGAAAAAAGGCGCAATATGGGTGAGAATTTCGGTAAATTTGCGATCAGTAACGCAAACGAGCTGATCTATGACGAAATTTTGGCTCTTGTAAATTCGCGCAAGGTGTGATATAATAGCTTTTACCCTAAAAATTTTCAGAAAGGAGTCGCAAAATTGAATAATAATGAAAGCGAATACTTATTTAATGAAGAACTAAGTAACGCAGAGCTTATAAATAACGACTCTTTTTTGAAGCTACGTTCCAAGAATAAGCGAAAAGTGATCGGAAGAAGAGTTTTCTACGTTGCGATAGGCATGTCACTTACAGCTCTCATCGCCATCGTCTGCATCGTAGTATTCTTCAGTCTGAAAAATGTCGAGGTCAAAGGAAACAGCCGCTATACGAAGGAGCAGATACTTGAAGCCTGCGGATTTTCTCCTTCGGACAACCTGTTCGGTGTCGATCTAAAAAAAGCGGAAAAGAATATAATCAAAAGGTATCCTTATATAAGCAAGGTAACCTTTAAGCGCGTTCTTCCCTCGACGCTTGTAATCAACGTAACAGAGGACGCGCCAAGCTACTGTGCCGAAATTTACGGTGATTACTTCCTGCTGTCAGAGGATCTGCGCATCATATCAAAGCACGATATATACGAGGATATTTTAGTCCTCGATATGCCCGTTATATATTTGAAGCTGCCGCAGGTCGAACGCGCGGTGCAGGGAGAGCGGATCGTATTTGACAAGGATTCGAATTACGATCATATAACAGAGTTTCTTATTGAACTCAAAAAGCTCGAAATATATAACCGAACCGACTGCATCGACACCTCTGACAGATATCATCTCGTTCTCTATACCGACGGAAGCAAATATAAGATTGAAATAGGTACTGTGGATAACCTTGATACGAAAATCAAATTCGTCAACAAGGTTATTGAAACATACAATGCAGAGGCAATAGTATCTATAAACGTCGAAAAGGTCAATCAGATAGTGGCGAGGGTGGTTGAAAAAACATTTGAGTACAGATAAGCATTGTATCGGACAGTAAAATTATGAACAAATAGTAAACTTTATGAAAACCCCTTGCATCACGCATCAAAAAGAAGTATCATATTGTTGTGTGACCTATTTTTTCGGAATTAGTGTCGCAAAGTGCAAAATTATGGAATTATAAATGATTTATTTGGAGGATACATACCATGGAATTTGAAAACTACGCAGAAAATGAAAATTTAGTAAATATAAAGGTAATCGGCGTCGGCGGCGGCGGAAACAACGCAGTTAACCGCATGATCTCGAGCAACGTTCGCGGCGTTGAGTTCATCGCTGTAAATACCGATGTGCAGGCACTCAAACGTTCTACCGCAGGCAAGAAGATCGCTCTTGGCAACAAGATCACCCAGGGTCACGGCGCAGGCGCTAACCCCGACATCGGTGCAAGAGCCGCAGAGGAAAGCCAGGAAGAGATCACCAACGCCATCAAGGGCGCTGATATGGTATTTATCACCTCCGGTATGGGCGGCGGAACCGGAACAGGCGCTGCTCCCGTAGTTGCAAAGATCGCTCGCGATATGGGCATTCTTACCGTTGGTATCGTAACCAAGCCCTTCGCATTCGAAGGAAGAAAGAGAATGGAAGCTGCCGAAGGAGGAATTGAGCGTCTCCGCGAGTGCGTTGACTCCCTCATTATCATCCCCAACGAGCGCCTTAAGCAGATCTCCGAAACCAGAATCACCCTCGCAAACGCTTTCTCCGAGGCAGATAATATCCTCCGCCACGGTGTACAGAGTATTTCCGAGCTTATAAACATTGACGGATTCATCAACCTCGACTTCGCTGACGTTACTACCGTTATGAAGGACGGCGGCCCTGCTCACATGGGTATCGGTACCGCTACCGGTAAGGACAAGGCTACCGAGGCTCCCCGCCTTGCTATCTCCTCTCCCCTTCTCGAGACCACCATTGCAGGTGCAAAGGGCATCCTCATCAGCATCACCGCTTCCCCTGACATCGGACTTGAAGAGATCGAGACTGCTTCTCAGCTCATCTCCGACGAAGCACATCCCGATGCAGAGATCATCTAAAGTGTTGCGTTTGACGACAGCCTTGAGGACACCATGACCATCACCGTTGTTGCTACCGGCTTCGACGCGCCCAAGAAGGAGACCAAAACCACTGCTAAGGCAGCATTCGCTACCAAGTCTGAAAAGACCGAGGAAGCAACCGAGGAAAACGGCGAAGCAGCTGATCCTTCCGTTCCCGATGACGATTTCCTTGCCCTCTGGGACATCGTTCAGAAGAAGAGAAACGCCGGAAACTAATTCAAGAACAAAACGCGGCTCGTTGAGCCGCGTTTTTCTTTATTTTTTCGTTTTTTCTCTTGACATTCGTTGAATACTGTGTTATAATATCATTCGTGTTAAAAATGCCCCTGTAGCTCAGTTGGTAGAGCACTTGACTTTTAATCAAGTTGTCCGGAGTTCGACTCTCCGCAGGAGCACCAGAAAGAAGCATCGCATCAGCGATGCTTTTTTCAATGATGTTTGTCTTCGGCAAAATTATGTTGCTTCGCCACATTGTATGGCAAACATCGCATCATTACGAACAGCGTGAGCAACATCATTATGAGCGCAAGAATATATGATATCACGAAGTCAATGCATCATTTCAAATCCCAAATCCTCCGTCAACAGAGAGAACCTGCCCAGTGATAAACGATGCGCTGTCAGACGCAAGGAAGAATATCGCCTCGGCGACCTCTTCCGGCTCACCTATTCGGCAAAGCGGCGTAGCTTCGGATAGCTCGGTCATCGTTTCTTCAGTAAGAGTTGCGTTCATTTCCGTCGCGATTACACCGGGAGCTATGCAGTTAACTCTTATACCCGACGGTCCGAGTTCCTTTGCAAGAGCCTTGGTAAGACCGATAACAGCCGCTTTTGAAGCAGAATATATGCTTTCGCAGGACGAGCCGCAAATTCCCCATATAGAAGAAACGTTGACGATACTTCCCTTGTGTTCTTTTATCATATATCTGACTGCCTCACGGGAGCAGAAGAATGTACCGTTATAGTTGATACCGTTAACGCGGTCAAATTCCTCGTCGGTAATATCGGTAAGAATGCCGAAGGAGCAAACTCCTGCGTTATTTACAAGAACGTCAATACTGCCAAATTCTCTGTAAATATCAGAAAACAGCTTTGAAGCTTCGCCGGAACGTGAAACGTCAACCTTATAGGTTATTGCCGACAGTCCTTCCCCGTTAAGTTCGCTGCAAAGAGCGTCAGCCGCTTCCTTTGAATTATTATAGCAGATAACGGTATTGTAACCTTTGCGGGCAAACAAAATGGCAGTCGCCTTGCCGATACCTCGCGACGCACCGGTAATTATCGCAGTTTTCATACTGACTCCTTTATCACATATAAGTGACTTTCGAGCACATTATAACATAATACAGATATTTTTTCAACAAAAATTCCCCAAATAATCACAATACTGTCACATAAATGGTTTATAATCAACTCATAAAGATAAAAAAGGAGACTATTATGAACAATCCTTACGATCAGAATTTTGATAACAACACCGAGCCAAAGGCTGGTGAAAAACCGATGAACGGCGAACAGATCCCTCAGAACGAGCCTCCCAAATCCGAGCCGCAGTATGCTGCACAGAACGATAACTCGGAATACACCGCACAAAATCAACAGCAAAATCAAAACACCTATAACCAGCAGTACAACCAGCCGTATGGCGAATACAGACAAAACAACCAGTATACCCCGAATAATCAGCAGGGTTATCAGCGCCCGCCGTATAACGGTTATTACGGCAACCCCGGATATTACGGTCAACAGCCGCCTCAGGCACCGACCTATTCTCCCTACAGCCGTCAGCCGGCTCAACAGACTCCGCCCTATTCCCCATATAACAGACAACAGCAGAGATCCGATGACAAGAAGCCTGCGTCAAAGGGCTTCGTTATTGGAATGCTCGCTATCGCGCTCATAATTTCCTTCCTTGGAAACATCGTTCTTTGCGCGGTAATGCACGCCGATCCAACCGGAAATGTCTTCGTTTCCGGTTACGACGTAATAATTCAGTACGCACCCAAGAATGAGGAGCAAGCTCCTATAACCGACAAGGGCGTATCGGCATACGTTGCGTCGGTTGCAGCAGACACCGTAGTTGAGGTATCGACAGAAACCGTTGAGACCGACGCCTATTACGGTCAGTATATAACCGAGGGCGCGGGAAGCGGCGTAATTATTTCAAGCTCTGAAAACGGAAGCTACATTCTCACCTGTGCTCACGTTATCGAGGGTGCAGGAAAGATAACAGTCAAGATCAAGGACGGCACCGTTTATCAGGCAGATTCCTATATCTGCGACGCCGAAAGTGACGTAGGTGTTATCAAGCTTAACGTAAAGGGGCTCCCCGTTGCGACGGTCGGCAACTTCGACGAGGTCGTCGTAGGCGAGACCGTTGTCGCTATCGGCAACCCTCTCGGAACACTTGGCGGATCGGTATCGAACGGCATTATAAGTGCTCTTGACCGTGATATCATCATCGACGGAACGACCTATCATCTTCTTCAGACTAATGCCGAGATCAACCCCGGAAACTCCGGCGGCGGTCTATTTAATGCGAAGGGCGAGCTTATCGGTATCGTAAACGCCAAGTCTGTCGGAGAGGACGTTGAGGGTCTTGGATTTGCAATTCCCGTTTCCGATGCGGTCAATATTATGACAGACCTGCTTGAAAAGGGCTACGTTTCGGGCAGAGTGAAGCTCGGATTTGAGCTGTTTCAGATATTGACGGAAGACGACATCAGATACTGGTTAAAGTATTACAGATACTTCTCTGATTACGGCGTATATATTGCCTCCTCCGAAAGCTCTGATTTCAAGGAGGGTGACCTTCTCGTAGCGATCGACGGCAACAAGATCACGACCCTTGCGGACGTAAAGGCGCTGCTTCAGGAATTTGAGGTTGGTCAAACCGTTACCGTCACGGTATCGAGATACGTAGGAAATAAGGTCAAAATATTCGATTACAAGCTCACGTTGACCGAAAAGAAGTAATACTACTTGCATTTCCTATCTGTATAATGTATAATCAAGGGGAACGGTATCATTACCGTTCCCCCATTTTATAAGGATGGTACACTTATGTACAACATACTTGTAGTTGACGACGAACCTCAAATAAGAAAGCTGATAAAGAAATACGCCGAATATGAGGGTCATGATGTGATAGAAGCCGAAAACGGCGTCGAAGCCGTCCGCCTTTGCGAAGCGAGACAGTTCGACATCATCATTATGGACGTAATGATGCCAGAGCTTGACGGCTTTTCCGCAAGCAGGATCATTCGCGGCTTTACCGATACGCCGATACTTATCCTATCTGCGCGCGGTGAGGAATACGATAAGATCAGCGGCTTCCGCATCGGAATAGACGATTACGTCGTGAAGCCCTTTTCGGGCAAGGAGCTTATGCTTCGCGTTGATGCAATAATGAAGCGCGTAAACACACCGAAAAAAGACACTAAGAAAGACGTTTTCCGCCACAACGGTCTTGAGATTGATTTCGTTGCAAGAAACGTTACCGTCGACGGTGAACGCGCAAGCCTTTCCCCAAAGGAATACGATCTTCTCTTCTATATGTGCAAAAACAAGAACATAGCTCTCTCCCGTGAACGTCTTATAACAGAGGTATGGGGCTATGATTTCTACGGAGATGACAGAACACTCGATACGCATATCAAGCTTTTGCGCAAAAGCTTGAAGAATTACAGCAATATGATAGTAACGCTACGAGGGGTGGGGTACCGCTTTGACGCCTAATAATTCGCGAAAGCCGAGGATACGCATGAAGCTATTTGCATTTATGGCGGGCTTTACGGGAGCTGTAATACTCCTTTTGTGGCTGTTGCAGGTCGTGTTTCTCGGTGCAATTCACCGTTCTGTCAGGATTTCCGAAACAAAGGAAATCGGCAAAAAACTCCAATCGTATACCGTAGAACCGCTCACGCTTGAGAGCAAGGCGGAAAAGCTCGCAAGAAGCAAGTCGGTGTGCATAGTTGCCTACCGATTTGACGGTAACCGCGCAACCGAGCTGTTTTCCTGCGACGTAACCGAAAACTGCGTAATACATTCAATGACCCAAGGCGAGCTGATTTCGTTCCACGATAAAGCAAAAGAAAACGGCGGCAAGCTGCTTCAATACTATTCCTACAGCGGAGAGGACGACGTATACGAGCAAAGTAACGAAGCAAGTGACGGTCAGTCTATAGTCTATTCTTTTATTGTCAAAGACGCGCGCGGAGACGATATACTGTTCATTATCAACGCATACGTTTCTCCGGTTGCTTCAACCGTAAGAACGCTTAATTATCTGCTTATAATCATAAGCATAACAATGATAATTCTCTCCGTCATTCTGACGCTCATTCTCTCGCGCTCGATAACAAAGCCGATAACGAAGATAAACGCCTCTGCAAAGGAGCTTGCAAAGGGCAATTACGGCGTAGAATTTGAAGGCGGATCATACAGAGAGGCAGAGGAGCTGTCAGAGACGCTCGCCTATGCCGGATCGGAGCTTTCGCGCGTTGACAAGCTCCGATCCGAATTGATCGCAAATACGACGCACGACCTCCGCACGCCCCTTACGATGATAACGGGCTATGCCGAGCTAATGCGCGATTTTGAAAATGAAAACACGCCGGAAAACGCGGCGGTAATCGCCGACGAGGCAAAAAGAATGACCTCGCTCGTCAACGATATGCTCGAAATATCGAAGCTCGAAAACGGCGTCGCAAAGGCCAATCCCGAGCGCTTTAACATCACAGAGGCAGTCGCTTCCGAGATCGAAAAATACAGTCAGTTCTTCTGTAAGGACGGTTATACGCTCCGCTTTGAAACTAATGAAAGCGTAACGGTCGTAACCGACCGCACAAAGATCATACGCGCGCTTCTCAACCTCGTCAATAACGCCCTGACGTATACGGGAGCCGATAAAACGGTCATAGTCCGCCAAGACGTGTATTTCACGGGCGAGAAAAACGCTCTGCGCTATTCCGTTATCGACACAGGCGAGGGTATTCCCGAAGATAAACTCCCGATGATATGGGACAGATACTATAAAGTTGATAGTCCCCATAAACGCTCAGTACAAGGAAGCGGGCTTGGACTTTCGATAGTCAATAAACTGATGACGCTCATCGGCGGTCGCTGCGGAGTCCTTTCCTCAAACGGAAACGGAAGCATTTTCTGGATAGAGATAGACATATAAAAGTAAAAGGCGGCCTGCCGAATTGCAGGTCGCCTTTTCAATATACAATCAGTTACTCAGCTTCATATATCCCGTTTTAACAAGCCCGATCTTGCGAAGAAACTCGTTGATAACGAAGGAAAGAACTGCGGGAAGAATGAAGCAAACAAGAGCAAGTCCGATCCAGTCAAGTGCTGTAACGGCAACGGGATATCCGTTCGACTTATCTACCCAACCAAGTATCATACCGATAGGTCCGAGCAGACCGCAGGTTCCCATACCCGAATTGATAGCCTCACCGTACATACGGAGTCCGAAAACGCAAACCGCGATAGGTCCCGTGATCGCCGAAGCGAGCGTAGGAGCGATCCATATCTGCGGGTGACGGATAATATTCGGCATCTGAAGCATACTCGTGCCGATTCCCTGCGAAAGAAGTCCGCCCCATTTATTCTCTCTGAAGCTGATGACGGCAAAGCCGACCATCTGTGCGCAGCATCCGGCAACAGCCGCCGCACCCGCTATCGCAAGTCCCTCGTTACCGCCTTCGTGAACAGCTAAGCTTCCTGTAAGAAGAAGTCCGTGACATATAGCGGCAGAGGATATCGGGAGTGTTAGAACAACACCAACAACAACCGAGATAATAATAGAGGCAACAAACGGCGCCTGAAGCGATGCCCAACCGATAAAGTCGCTAATGTATCCAACCGCTTCGCCGATATACGGTCCAACAAGGATCGAAAGACCGCATCCGACAAGGATCGTGATAAATGGCGTAACAATAATGTCAACCTTCGTTTTTTTCGAAAAGATCATACCGATCTCTACCGCCGCAATAGCTATAAAGAATACTGCAAGAGGTCCTCCGGCACCGCCAAGAGAGTTTGCCGCATTACCGACAGCCGCAGCCGAGAAAATGACAAGCGGATGCGCTTTAAGCGAGTAAGCGATAGCCGCCGCCATAGCGGGACCTGCCATTGCCTGCGCAAATTTACCGATCGTGCCCAAAAATTCAAGCTTCGGAATCATTCCAAGCGCATTAAATATCGTGCCAATAAGCAACGACGCAAAAAGCCCCTGCGCCATTGCGCCCATAGCATCTATAAAATAGCGTTTCAAAATCTTCTTTACCATTTTCATGCCTCCGAAAATCATTGTAAACTCATGTTATTTATCCCACTTATTTTTGCCCTTGAGATCATTATAAATTGAAACAAAGCTATCGTGTCTGCTCTTAATTATCTCGCCGCGCTTGACAGCGTCATAAATAGCACAGCCGTCCTCGCAAAGGTGAGTGCAACGCGTATAGCGGCATCCGCCGATATACTTGTCAAACTCGGGGAAGGTGTAAAGCAGATCATCCTTATCGAAGAAATCAAAGCGAACGAAATCGAGAAGTGAAAATCCGGGTGTATCTGCAACGTAACCTTCTGTTCCGTCGCCGAAAAGCTCGGAGAGAGGATAAAGCTCAACGTGTCGCGTCGTATGCTTACCGCGCGCGATCTTCTCGCTTATCTCACCCGTTTCAAGGTCAAGCTCGGGAAAAAGCGCAGTCATTAGAGTTGATTTTCCAACACCCGAAGCACCCGCAAAGCAGGAAATGAGTCCTCTGCATTCGTTATGTATATACTCCCTGATCTCAGGAACCGCACTGTTGTCCTTACCCGAAACAAAAGTCTTGAAGCCCGATCTTTCATATATGTCGGCAAGCTCGCGCGCTTTTTCGGGGGCGATATCTGCCTTGGTAACAGTAATAACGGGACGAATACCGCAATGCTCGGCAATACAGGTCAGCTTGTCTATAGACAAAAGCGCCGGCTCCGGCTCTGCGGCGGCAAAGGTTATGAAGATAACGCCTACGTTCGATATAGGCGGACGGATAAGGCAGTTCTTCCTTTCGTCAATTCCGTGAAGAACGTATCCGCAGTCATCAAGCACGGTCACGTCATCGCCAATGCACGGCTTCACGCTCTCGTGACGGAACGCACCCTTCGCCTTGCAGGAGATGATCTCACCGCTGTTCAGACGAATAAAATAAAGTCCGCCTATTCCCTTTATCAGCTTTCCTTTTAATTCCATAGCTTTTCCTCGTTATTTGATATTAATATTTTATATCATTTTGAAAGAAAAATCAAGTATTTATCACAAAAAGGAAAGGGAGCGTCCGCTCCCTTAATCTATATCCTTTGTTGCTATAATTGCGCTGCCGCAAACGTCAGCGAGAATAACGTCACCGACCTTTATCGGTGCAGTAGCCGCCGCGCCTCTGATCGCCTTCATAACGGCGAAAATATCTACCTTTGATACGGGCTTGTCGGTCTTTACGCTGACCATTGTATCCTCGCGATTGGAAACGCGAATAACAGAGGTTACAGTTCTCTTGGGAGAGATGACCTCCTCCTCGCCGTAATAACGCCCTCTCGGGCATGCGTTTCCGGTAACGAACACGTTATTACCGTCAACCGATACGTCAAGAGTGCATCCGCGCGGACAGAGTATGCAGGTGAGCTTTCTTTTCATCACATTTCCTCCAGATCGACTGTAATATCGTCCTTTGCGTCACGAAGCTTAGCGGCTTTGAGAGTTATCTTTTCCATCTCTCCGGGTGTCGCACGCAGCTTCATCGCCGTCGCAATTACAGTTTCACCGCTTTTTACGGTAAAACGAACTCTGCCGAACGGCTTTGTCACTCGAAGGAAAATATCGGTATCCCCTCCGCGCGTATTTATCCTATGAGGAAGAACGTAGCGAACACCGTTCCCTGCTGCCGTATTTACCCGTGCGTCATCCTTTAACAGACCTTTAACGTAATTTGCGGCACCCTTTCCCGCGATCTCCGCCTCATCGGAAACGTAATCAACGAGGTCGTGTACCTGAAGAACGTTTCCGCAGGCGAATATGCCAACGACATCGGTCATTCTGTTTTCATCGACGACAGCACCGCCCGTTATCGGATCAATGCCAATACCCGCACCGCGAGTAAGCTCATTCTCCGGAATAAGACCGACGGAAAGCAGAAGCGTATCACAAGGAATGTATCTTTTCGTTTCGGGTTTAACTTGACGCTTGCCGTCAACCTCGGCAATGGTTACACCCGTAAGACGCTCACTGCCGTGAATTTCAGCAACGGTCGTATTCAGATAAAGCGGAATACCGTAATCCTCAAGGCACTGTACTATGTTTCTCGTAAGGCCGCCCGAATACGGCATAATTTCACATACCGCCTCTACCTTCGCCCCCTCAAGTGACATTCTCCTCGCCATAATAAGTCCAATGTCGCCCGAGCCAAGAATTACAACCCTTTTCCCGACCGAATATCCCTCGCAGTTGATGACCTTCTGAGCGCATCCCGCGCTGAAAATACCGGACGGACGGGTACCCGGAATATTAAGCGCACCGCGGCTTCTTTCACGGCAACCCATAGCGAGTATGACCGCCACCGCCTTTATCTTAATTATCCCCTCGGTATTAGTCGCCGTCACGACCTTGTCGGCGGTTACCGACAAAACCGTAGTATCGGAATAAACTTTAATTCCGCGTTTCTCGATTTCGAGCTTATAATGGTGAGCATACTCGGGTCCCGTCAGCTCCTTGCCCAATTTATGAAGCCCGAAGCCGTTGTGTATACATTGACGAAGTATTCCGCCGACCTCTTTTTCGCGGTCGATTATTACGACGTCCTTTATTCCGCCGTCATAGGCACTGATTGCTGCCGCCATTCCCGCAGGGCCGCCGCCGATTATTACTATATCGTGATTTGTCATAGCTTCTCGGTGACAATATACGATCCGCCGCCGTTTTTTGTCACCTGCTCCTTTCCGATATTTCTTTCCTCCGCAATTATTTTCATTACCGTCGGAGAACAAAATCCGCTCTGACAACGTCCCATTCCCGCGCGGGTACGGCGCTTGACACCGTCAAGATCACTTGCAGGCGGATTTGTCCTTACGGCACATCGCATCTCGCCCTCAGTCACACCCTCGCAACGGCAAACTATCCGTCCGTATGCGGGATTTTGTTTTATAAACTTATTCTTTTCATCATCATTCATTTTGCGGAAGAAATGCGGGTCGGGGCGCTTTCCATCGAAGCCGTCGTTCAATTTCATAACAAGCCCCGATGATTTCAAAATGTCAATTACGTATTCGGCAATGCTGACCGAACAGGTAAGACCCGGCGAATCTATCGCCGCGACGTTAATGAAATTCTTGCAAGCACGGCTTTCGCCTATAATGAAATCACCGCCCTTGACCGACGATCGAACGCCCGCAAACGAGGTTATTACGTTTCTGTAATTAACCGTCGGCACGCTCTTTAGCGCGAGTACGGAAACGGTATCCAAGCCCGAAGCGGTGGTTTTGGTATTATTCGGCGATTCAACCACCGCCGCAGTCGGTCCGGTGAGCAGATTTCCGTCGACGGTCGGAGTGACGAGTATTCCCTTTCCTGCTTTCGTCGGCACCCGGAATATTGTGCGGCTTACCCTCTCACCCTCGCTTTTGTCAAGAAGCATATATTCACCCGCACGAGGAATGATCTCTATCGAATCATCTCCGACAAGAGATGCGATCTTACCAGAATAAGCACCTGCACAGTTTATAACGTAATCTGCATAGACGGTTTCCCCTCCCGCAGACACTATCTCAAAGCCGTTTGATCTTATAATTTCTGCAACCTCAAAATTCGTCATCAGCGCCGCGCCGTTATCCATAGCGTTTCCAATGGCGGCAACCGTTAACTCATAAGGACAAACTATTCCCGAATTTTTAACCCTCAAAGCCGCAACGACCTGATCGGAAAGGTTCTTTTCAAGCTCCCTTGCCTTGTCGCCGTCAATAATCTCAAGTGCGGCAATTCCGTTCTCAATGCCTCTTTTATAAAGAACGTCAAGATGTGCTTTTTCTTCCTCAGAAAAAGCGCAAACGAGCGACTCGTTACGCTTTATCGGAACGTTAAGCTCCGATGCCGCATCAAAAAGCTTTTCAATACCCAAGGCGTTAAGCTTCGCCTTTAACATATTCGGCTCGGGGTCGTAGCCTCCGTGAACGATACCGCTGTTTGCCTTCGTTGCACCGAGGGCAACGTCGTTTCCCTTTTCAAGAATAACTGTATTGATTCCGTAACGCGTGAGCTCTCGGCAGACCATTCCGCCGATAACTCCCGCGCCGATAACGGCGACTTTATATTTCATATTACTCATAAATACTTAAGCTCCTTTTGATGATATTGCCACACCTATATTATTATCCTTTACGGCGTCAATTACGGGACTGTCGCTTAAAAGCACAAAATTTCTTTCATATTGCACTTCGAAAAAGAAAAGCAAAAGTGGCCCCACGGGTAACTTTTGCTTTCTCTTAAATTAATTGGTATTATACTCCCAAAAAAGCCCGCACTGTAAATATCTATTCGTCAATTTTTTGTTTATTCTTCTTCCTCTGTGAAGACAACGTTCTGTATGGCTCTTATCTCGGGCGAAACGTCCCTATTCAGACGGCGCGGGATTATGAAATCAATTCCGAGGTGTCCTTGAAAGCCGCTCTTGGGCGGAAGCATCTTGTGAACGAACTCGCGGTCGATTATTGCACTTACCTGCTCAACGATCTCGTTAGCACGGTACATATCGTCGATCTCTACGTATATTACCTCGACGCTCTTGCGCCTTCTCTCAAGACGAGCAAAAACGATAAGAGAAATAACGAGCAACACCGTTGCAATAACTGCGCCCGAATAAAACCCGCAACCGACGGCAATACCGATTATAGCAGTCGTCCAAACGCCTGCTGCCGTCGTAAGTCCCATAATTACGTTATTGTTTTTGAGAATAATCATTCCGGCACCGAGAAAACCGATACCCGATATTACCTGTGCTGAAATACGCATTATATCTCCGTTATTTCCGAGATACTTAGCTCCGTATATTCCGATAAGCGAGGTAAGAGCTGCACCGAGACACACGAGAACGTGAGTACGTATACCCGCCGCTCTGCCGTGCTTCGCCCTTTCACTTCCTATTATCACTCCGATAATAACCGTAAGACACAGACGGAACGCAACTTTATATATGAAATCCATAAAGCGTTACTCCTATGTAAATATTCCTTCTTTCTAACATTATACAACATTTTGTCAGTAAAGTAAATATAAAAATCAAAATTAGAGCAAACATTTAGAAAATTGCAGACATAACTGCTTTTTAACTTGATTTTTCTGGCGTAATATGGTAATATAACTCAGTAATTATTTTAGAAACGGAAACGAAACTATGGACATTCTATTAAAGCTCTCCGAGGAGCTGAAGCTCCCCGAAAAACAGATCACAGCCGCTGTTAATCTTATCGACGAAGGAAACACCATCCCGTTCATTGCGCGTTATCGTAAAGAGGTAACGGGTTCTCTTGACGACACCGTGCTCCGTACCCTGAATGACCGTCTTAATTATCTTCGCAACCTTGAAAAGCGCCGCGAGGAGGTACGCGCGTCGATAACCGAGCAGGAGAAAATGACGCCCGAAATTAACGAAGCGCTCGACAAGGCGGAGATCCTTGCAGAGATAGAGGACATATACCGCCCATTCAAGCCGAGAAGAAAGACGAGAGCCGACCTTGCCCGCGAAAGAGGTCTTGAGGGACTTGCGTCAGATCTTATCGCACAGAAGGCTTCCTATGATAAGCCTCTTAATGAAATGGCTCTTGAATATATAAATGAAGAGCTTGGAGTTAACACCGCCGAGGACGCCCTGAACGGCGCCTGCGATATAATTGCCGAGGACATTTCCGATAATGCCGATTACCGACGCCGTATAAGAGAGCTTTCTCACTCCTTCGGAACACTCAAGACAGAAAAGGTCGGTGAGGACGAAAACGGCACCTATTCGATGTACTATGAATACAGCGAAAATATGTCCGATATACCCGGACACAGAATACTCGCGATCAACCGTGCAGAAAAGGAAGAGGTAATAAAGGTAAACTTTTCGGTTCCCTCCGACCTTATTCTTAACGACCTTTTCGCAAAGGTAGTAGAAAACCCAAAGAGCCCCGCGTTTAAGTACGTTGCACGCGCGGTCATCGACGGCTACGACCGTCTGATAGCCCCGTCGATCGAGCGTGAGCTTCGCTCCGACGCGTTCGACAACGCCTGCGAGGGCGCGATCAAGCTCTTCTCGGAAAACCTCAAGAACCTGCTTATGACTCCCCCGCTCAAGGGAAAAACCGTGCTCGGTCTTGACCCCGGCTACCGTACCGGCTGTAAGCTTGCAGTAGTTGATAAAACGGGTAAGGTTCTTGACACGGCAGTCATTTATCCGACAAAACCTCACGAGAGAATCGCCGATGCCGAAAGGATAACGGGCGGTCTTATTAAGAAATACGGCGTTGACGTCGTTGCCATTGGTAACGGTACCGCTTCAAAGGAAAGCGAGATATTCATCGCTTCTCTTATCAAAAAGCTCCCCGAAAAATTCCGCTACGCTATGGTAAGCGAGGCGGGCGCGTCGGTTTATTCAGCGTCGAAGCTTGCGGCAGAGGAATTCCCGGATTTCGACGTTACTCAAAGAAGTGCAGTATCTATCGCTCGACGCTTGCAGGACGCTCTTGCTGAGTTGGTCAAAATAGATCCTAAGTCGATAGGCGTAGGACAGTATCAGCACGATATGAAGCCTGCACGTCTATCCGAAGCCCTTGAGGGTGTCGTTGAAAACTGTGTTAACACCGTCGGCGTTGACCTCAACACCGCATCCCATTCCCTGCTTTCCTACGTTGCGGGCATCAACGCAACGTCGGCAAAGAACATCGTCAAATACCGCGAGGAAAACGGCGAGTTCCGTTCGCGTGCGGAAATCCTCAAGGTACCGAGAATAGGCGCAAAGGCATACGAGCAGTGTGCGGGCTTTCTTCGTGTTTCGGGTTCAAGTGAAATACTTGACTGTACAGGCGTTCATCCCGAGTCATACGACGCGGCAAGAAAGCTGATCTCGACCTTCGGTTACGGAAGCGACGATGTACGCAACGGCAAATTAAGAGAGCTTCGCGCATCTGTCAAAACATACGGCGACGTTAAGCTCGCAGACGAGCTCGGCATCGGCGTTCCAACACTGAACGATATAATCGGAGAGCTTGAGAAGCCGGGACGCGATGTCCGCGACGAGGCACCCGAGCAGGAATTCCGCGATGACATTCTCGATATGTCCGACCTTAAAGAAGGAATGGTTTTGACCGGAACCGTCCGTAACGTAATAGATTTCGGTGCCTTCGTCGACATCGGTGTCCATCAAGACGGACTTGTTCACATATCGCAGATTTCAAACAAATATATCAAGCATCCGTCCGAGGTTCTTTCCGTCGGCGACAGAGTTACGGTAAAGGTACTCTCGGTCGACGTTAAAAAACAGCGGATCGGACTTACGATGAAGATATAATTTCTAATATATTAGAATTAAATTCCTATTACCCGACCTAATATGCTCAATTTTCTTTGATTTATATGACAAATTGCACAAAAGAGAGCATTAAAATTTGGAGAAATACACGCTTCCATTTCGCTGATTTTTTTGATAAAATATTACAGTCAATAATTATGTAAACTCATCGCCCATAGCAAGGCGTAATTTTCAGGAGGAAAATCATGGCAAGTCTATCTTTTAAGCACATTTACAAAAAGTATCCCGGCGGCGTAACCGCAGTTTCTGATTTCTGCCTTGAAGTCAAGGATAAGGAATTCATAATCTTCGTCGGTCCTTCCGGATGCGGTAAGTCTACTACCCTTCGTATGATTGCAGGTCTTGAGGAGATCACCGAGGGTGAGCTTTTCATCGGCGACCGTCTTATAAACGACGTTGCTCCTAAGGACAGAGATATCGCGATGGTTTTCCAGAACTACGCTCTTTATCCTCATATGACAGTATTTGATAATATGGCATTCGCACTTAAGCTCCGCAAGGTTCCGAAGGAAACTATCAAGAGAAAGGTTGAGGAGGCTGCAAGAATTCTCGACATCGCGCATCTTCTCGACAGACGTCCTAAGGCTCTTTCCGGCGGTCAGAAGCAGAGAGTTGCGCTCGGACGTGCAATCGTCCGTGAGCCTAAAGTCTTCCTTCTCGACGAGCCGCTTTCGAACCTCGACGCTAAGCTCCGTGCAGCGATGAGAACCGAGCTTACCAAGATTCATCAGCGTCTCGGTACTACCTTCGTATACGTTACTCACGACCAGGTAGAGGCTATGACGATGGCGACACGTATCGTCGTTATGAAGGACGGTCTCATCCAGCAGGTTGACACTCCTCAGAATCTTTACGATTATCCTACCAACACCTTCGTTGCAGGATTCATCGGCACTCCTCAGATGAACTTCATTGATGCTACTCTGAAAAAGGACGGCTCCGACGTTTACGTAGTATTCGGAAAGAACGAGATCAAGCTTCCTGCCGAAAAGGCGCAGGATCCCGCGCTTGCTGACTACATCGGCAAGGAAGTTATCGTAGGCGTTCGCCCCGAATGCCTCAAGGATGAGCCTCTCGCTATCAGCACTATGGCTGATTCCGTTATCGACGCTCACGTTGATGTTACCGAGCTTATGGGTGCAGAAATCTACCTCTACGTTTCTACCGACGGTATTGATCCTCAGACTCCCCAAAACCTCATTGCCCGCGTTTCTCCCCGCGCAGTTGCAAGAACCGGCGACGATATCAAGCTTGCTATCGACGTTCAGAGAATCCACATTTTCGACAAAGACACCGAAATGTGCATCATCCACTAATTCAATTCGAGCTTCAAACACAGCAGACATCCGTCTGCGGTGCTTTTGTTATAGGTGTTAGCCTTATTAACAAATTTTGCGGTTGACAAATTATGCATATTATTGTATAATATACGCAATATGTTCATTCACAAATTGAACGGAGAACTGACATGAAAGATAAAACACCGCGTAATAATCCTAAGGTTGTAACTGATCTGCTTCAAATGGTGCGTGTGGGCGCAGAACTTTTTGGAGATAAGGATATCTACATCTATCAGGAGCAAAAGACCGAAAAGCATCTCTCTTATAAGGAGAATTACGAGAGAGTACTCTATTTCGGTACTGCCCTCAAGTCACTCGGACTTCTCGGAAAAAACGTTGCCGTCGTCGGTGATACACACCCGTCGTATATGACGACCTTCCTTTCGGTCATCGGAGGAAACGGCACAGTCGTTCCGCTTGATAAGGATGTTCAGGACGATACGCTCATCGACTTTATGAATATCGCCGAGGTATCAGCCGTAGTTTATACAGAAAGCTTCAACAACCGCCTTCGCAACTACAAGGACCGCCTCCCGAACGTAAGGTATTACATTCCGATAATGGACTGGTCGGAGGATCTTACCGACGAGAACGTAATTGCCTTCAATGCCCTTCTAAAAACCGGTAAAGAGCTTTACGATAACGATAAGTCCTACGCCGATACAGAGCCCGACCTTTCACACGTCGCGGCGATCCTTTTCACGTCCGGAACGACGGGAACGAGCAAGGGCGTAATGCTCACTCACAAAAACTTCGTCGCGGCAACGAACGGCGCTTGTCAGACGATGGATCACTTCAACGATAAAAACAACTTCGTTGACTGCCTGCCGATGAACCATTCTTACGAGATCACCTGCGGTCAGCTCGCAATACAGAACCTCGGCGCAACTATGGCAATCAACGACAGCGTAAGAAACGCTCTCCGCAACTTTGCCAAATATAAGCCGAACGCACTTATGCTCGTTCCGCTTTACGTTGAAACGATGCACAAGAAGATATGGGCTGAGATTGGCAAAAAGGGTATGACGAAGACCGTCCGCAACCTTATGAAGATCTCAAACGGGCTGCTTAAGATCGGTATTGATATGCGTCCGAAGTTTTTCGGACAGATAACGGGTGCCTTCGGCGGTCAGCTCAAGCACATCGTCGTCGGCGGCGCGGCAATGAGCCCGACGGTCATCAACGATATGCGCTCCTTTGGCATCTACATTCTCGAGGGATACGGAATTACCGAATGCTCACCTCTTGTCGCGGTCAACCCCTATGGCAGAGAGAAGCTTCACTCGGTCGGTCCCGCAGTCGCTTGCTGTGAAGTAAAGATAGATAAGAGCGACGACGAGGAAACGGGTGAAATCCTCGTGAAGGGCGACAACGTAATGCTCGGCTACTATAAGAACGAGGAAGCAACGAGAGAAGTCTTTACAGACGACGGATATTTCCGTACGGGAGATATCGGTTATATGGATAAGGACGGCTACATTTATATTACGGGACGCAAAAAGAACGTAATAATCCTCTCAAACGGCAAAAACGTATTTCCCGAGGAACTTGAGGAGCATCTCAGCGAACGCTCGGACGTTATAGGCGAGAGCGTAGTAATCGGCCGTCTTAACGCCGAAAACGGCGAAACGACCATAACCGCCGTTATCTACCCGAATCCCGATTTCTCGTCAGGAAAGGAAAAGGACGAGGTTGACGCGGCAGTCAAGGCTGCTGTAAACGAGGTCAACAAGTCTCTTCCCGTCTATAAGCAGATGAGAGAAGTCGAAATTCGCGATACCGAATTTGAGAAAACAACTACAAGAAAAATCAAAAGATTTCTTGTTAAATAATTAAAAAACATTTTGGAGGAACCAACCATGTTTGACAAAATTAAAGACCTTCTCGTTAACGATCTTCAGATCAATCCCGACGATATCAAGCCCGAGGCAGAGCTTGTAAACGACCTCGGCATCAACTCTCTTGAGCTTGCTGACCTTATCCTTCTCTGCGAGGAAAAGTACGGCATCGAGATCAAGGACGACGATATTCATAAGTTCATCACCGTCGGCGACGTTGTAAAATATCTCGAAGAAAACAAATAATCTTTATTATTAAAAAATGAAAAGGAGATCCGATATGGAAAAGCTGGCGGAGTTTTTGATCGGCTTGACGCTGATCTGCCTTGCTCTCGTTGTATTAACGATAGTTGCGCTGTGGATAAATTCAAAGCGGATAAAGGGCAATATAGCCAAGCTCCTTTCTTCAAACGATCGCGGCAGCGACTTCATATATCGGCTTCTTAAAACCTCATTCCCCTCGTCAAGGATCCTGCGTTCAACCGTCCTTCCGCTTGACAACGGTCAACGTGCGATAGCAGACCTTGTGCTTGTCGATAGCGGCGGCGTCTTTGTAATTCGTATAAAGAATTTCCCCGGCAAGATCGACAATTCAAACCGCGCAGTCTGGACGGTTGAAAACTCAAAGGGCATCGGAGAATTTTCCAATCCGTTTGAACAGAACAGATACGCCATCAGTGCCATCGACAGCATCCTTAAGCGCGAAAAGCTCTATAACGTGCCGAAGCACAATATAGTTGTCTTCACCCAAAAAAGAACGGTATTCAAAATTCACTCGGAAAAGCTGACGACAGCAGATAATCTGATCGAAACGCTTAACGACCTGAACAAAAACCGCTTCCTCACGGGAAAAGAGGCGAACGAAACGCTTGCGGCGATAAAGAGCCACAGTACGTATAAGTAAAACATCATTCAAACTTAAAGGACAGAGATTTTCTCTGTCCTTTTTCTTTTAAAGGTGAGTTATGAGCTTCGCTTCCGCTCACCGTTATAAGTTTGCTGTGCAAACGTTATAATATGATCGCCATTCGGCTCACAACTGTGCCACAGGCACATCATAACCCGTCGCAGACAATCATAACTCTTAACTCGCCGCAGGCGATCATAACTGCTCACCTGAAAGCAGGTGAGCAACGGGGCTTTTATTTTTTGTTCAAGAGCGTAAGAAGCCGATCAATATCGTACCTTGAATTATATGGTGAAACAGATACGCGCACTGCCCCGCCCTGCGGAGTTTTAAGCGCCCTGTGTCCGAGTGGACAGCAATGATACCCCGCTCGGACGCAAATGCCGTTTTCATCAAGCATTGATGAGACCTCTTCAGACGATCTGCCATCGAGATTAAACAGCAAAGTTCCCCCGCATTCGCCGTAGGTGGTGATCCCCTTTATGACCGATAAGCCCTCTACAAGCCGCCGTCCAAGCGCGTTTTCAAGATATTCAACATTGGATACAGTTAAGCGCTTAACCTCTTTTATTCCCGCGCAAAGTGCCGCAATAGCGGGTGTCGGAAGCGTTCCGCCCTCGTATCTTTCGGGTAGAAAATCGGGCATAAACGGCTCAAGCGAATTAACACCGTTACCGCCGTGAACGAACGGCGAAAGCACAGAAGCGTCTTCACGGTATTTGTCCGCAAAAATCACAAATCCGCTTCCCTGCGTACCGTAAAGCCCCTTATGACCGGGCGCACATATCGCATCGGCAAACGTATCGGTAAGGGACAGTCTTCTCCGCCCCGCGCTCTGCGACGCGTCAATAATAAAAGGTATGCCGTTGTCATGACATATCTTCCCTATCCTCTCAACGGGAAGCACCTTTGAGCAAAGATTTGAGGCATGATTGCATACGACAAGCGACGGCTTGAATGAAAGCGCAGCAACAAAGGAACGAATAACGTCATCGTCACTTCCCGACGCGTCAAAAACCTCATAATCACCGCCCGCAGCAACTGGTCGTAAAACGGCGTTATGCTCAAAATTTGAAATAAGGGCAAGCCCGCCTTTGGGACGCAAAGCGTTTATTGCAATATTAAGAGC
>JAZSHF010000054.1:0-22566 GCA_045533115.1 Eubacteriales bacterium | reverse complement strand
CCCGGCTTGCCAAGGAGGCTTTGATCTCTGCCAACGGATTGGAGCTGGTTGAGAAGCATCTGATTCCTGCGTTGGACAAGGTCGGTGCGGAGTATGAGGCTGGACGTGCCTTCCTGCCCCAGCTGCTCAGCAGCGCCCAGGCAGCCCAGGCGGTATTTTCGGTTATCCAGGATAGCATGGGTGAGGGTGACAACGTCCGTAAGGAGAAGGTCATCATTGCAACTGTGAAGGGCGATATACACGACATCGGAAAGAATATTGTAAAGGTGCTTCTCGAAAGCTACGGTTTTAAGGTCTACGACCTCGGACGCGACGTTGCGCCCGAAACGGTACTTGAAACGGTCAAAAAAACGGGCTGTAAGCTCGTAGGACTGAGCGCACTTATGACGACGACCGTGCCGAGTATGGAAGCAACCGTAAAGCTGCTCCATTCCTATGATCGTGAGATCAAGGTAATGGTTGGCGGCGCGGTGCTAAACCAGGAATACGCTCAAAATATCGGCGCGGATAAATATTCGCCCGACGCAATGGGCGCGGTAAGATTTGCAGAGGAATTTTACGGAATATAAAATCACTCTGTCGCAGAAGTCAAAGCTCTTCGCCACGTTTACATACCTTCTCCAGTGGGAGAAGGTGTCAACCGAAGGTTGACGGATGAGGTGTCTAAAAAGCGAACTTACTCCTCATCCACCGCTACCCAAGAACCCCAAAAGCTCATTTCATTCGCATTTGGGAACCCCGGGATGCGGTCCCCCTTCTCCCTCAGGAGAAGGTATTTGTCAAGATTCTTCAACCCCTATAAACAAAGGAACCACCATGAAAATACACGAAAACATCGTATCAACTATCGGCTCAACGCCGCTTGTGCGGCTGAACAGATTTTTCCCGCAGGGAAATCTGATAGCAAAGCTTGAATATTTCAACCCCGCAGGAAGCGCAAAGGATCGCGTTGCCGCGGCAATGATAGCCGATGCCGAAAGCAAGGGGCTTATTACGCCCGGCTCGGTCATAATTGAGCCGACAAGCGGAAACACAGGTATAGGTCTCGCCGCAGTCGGTGCCTCAAAGGGCTATAAGGTCATCCTCACGATGCCCGACACTATGAGTATCGAGCGCCGCCGTCTGCTTTCGGCTTACGGCGCGGAAATAGTGCTGACCGACGGGAAGCTCGGTATGGCGGGCGCGATAGCGGAAGCGGAGCGTCTGTCCGAGAAATACGAAAATGCCTTCATCGCAGGTCAGTTCGACAACCCGTCGAACCCCGACGCGCACTATAAAACGACGGGCCCCGAGATCTGGACAGATACCGACGGCAAAGTCGATATATTCGTCAGCGGAATCGGCACGGGCGGTACACTTTCGGGCACGGGAAAGTATCTGAAAGAAAAGAACCCGACCATTAAGATCGTCGGAATCGAGCCATCGTCCTCTCCGCTCATCACGGAAGGTAAATCAGGCGCGCACGGTCTTCAGGGCATCGGCGCGAATTTCGTACCGAAGAATTACGATCCGTCGGTCTGTGACGAGGTCGTGACCGTCACCGAGGCCGACGCATTCGCCGCCGCGCGTGACCTCGCAAGAAAAGAGGGTTTCCTCGTCGGAATCAGCTCGGGCGCAGCCCTCGTCGCCGCATCAAAGATCGCGAAAGAAAATCCCGATAAAACAGTCGTCGCACTTCTCCCCGACAGCGGAGAAAGATACCTCTCAACGGGAATATTTGAATAAAAATATAATGAAAAAAGGACACCCGAGGGTGTCCTTTTTTCAATAGTATTTAGGTCTTAATATCATCCAAATTATCCACAAGCCGCCCGTAAACATAATCATAAGAATATCTAAAAGCAAGGAATATCTTCTCCTTACCCTGCCGACACCTGCCGCAGCAGCAGCCGCTGCCGACGAAGATGAGGAATTGTTATTGTTGATTATGATCGGCTGATCCTTTTCCTTATTGTTCTTTTCAAAATTTCCCGTAGCGCAGCCGCAATGAACGCAAACGACTGCTTCGTTGTCGATCTCTTTGCCGCATTTAGAACAAAACATTTTCTTTCCTCCGAATAATAAAAGATAAACATCAAAAATTGCATTTTTACTGCAAAACTAGTTTGTTATTGCAATTATAACCTATTTTAGGTTAAATGTCAATACCCTAAAACAGATTAACATATAATAACTATGTAAAAATCATAGCGGAGGAATTTATGTATTCGCGTTTAAGGGATTTGAGAGAAGATAAGGATATGAATCAAACACAGGTTGCGAAAATGCTCGGAATGTCGCAGACGGGATATTCGAAATACGAAACGGGCGAAAACGATATCCCGACGGCAATTCTCATTAAGCTTGCAAGATTTTACGATACGAGTATCGACTACCTGCTCGGCGAAACAGACAACCCGAAAAGATATTAAAAAGGAATAGATTAAAAGCTCCGAGAACTGAGTTCTCGGAGCTTTTGAATTATTAAAAAGTTTCTTGCAAAAATGCGAACAGCTTTTCCCACGGCTCGACCATAAAAAAGGCGATTACCGCGGCGGCGATAAATTGCAGCCACCATATATATTTGTTGTATCCCAATTTGTCGGACATGTTGTAATTAAATATCACAGTTAAAACAAGTGCGACGGTGCAAAGAATGCCGAGAATGAATGAAAACCAATACAAATTCGGAAAATATGCGCCCATCGCGGTAGCGGTAATTGATCCCAGACACTTGAACAGGCATTCCGTCCCAAGACTCAGCAACAATGCGTATACAACGGTAAAAAGCGCCGAGAATAAATATCTGTACTTTTTCATTTCTTCACCGTCCCTTTGGCTTTAGTATAGCATTATTGATGCGGTTTGTCAATAAGACGTTGTCTCGGCTCCATAACTTGCCGTCGCACAGTCGTCTGCCGTCGCCTCGGGGCTCTCGGCTCGTCACGCTCCTTGCTTTGCGGTGTAAAGCGTTGTTTAGTGAAATATCGCTTACGCGATATGATATACGGCTGACGCCGCATGATATATTTGCTCCGCAAATATGATATAATATCCGTTCCTTCATACGCGAAGCGTATATCATCTGCGAAGCAGATATCATACCCGCAGGGTATATCATCCGTGACCGCAGGGAACGGATATCATTGAAAAAAGCGTATTGCTTTCGCAATACGCTTTTTTCTGGAGGCGACATCCAGATTTGAACTGGAGAATAACGGTTTTGCAGACCGTGGCCTTACCACTTGGCTATGTCGCCGTATTCGGAACAAGGGTATTATATCACGGCGGGAGCACTTTGTCAATGACTTTTGAGAAATTATTTTTGTTGGGTTTTGTATTATTATATGGAAAACGGCGAAAAAGGTTAATAGAACGGTAATTCATTTTGTGTTATCTTTTGCGGTGTTGATTGAGGCAATAAGAATTCTCTTTATCTCCAAACAGTCATTCAAAAGCGATTTTCCCATATCCTCATTTATATATTCAGACATCGTAAGCAGCTTCAACCAATATTCCGTTTCAGCCGTTTCCTTCAAGGCAATATGCATTTTAGAAATAAAATCCGCTTTACTCTGACCATAGTTAGCTTCATTTATATTTGCGCCAATGCTCGTACCGCTACGAACTATTTGTTTTGAAATAATTGTTTCCTTTTTCGTTTTAATTAAATATTGATGAAGCTTTATAATGCGCGAAGCAAAAGCAATAGATTTATCAATCAAAAAATTCTCTTTCATAACAACACCTCATTCTTTAGAATCATTATACCCTTATCCACATCTTTCAATATATAAAAATGCTTTTTGACCAACGGAAAAAAGCTACCTTAATTATTCATTCTTCATTCTTCATCAGCGAAGCGACTTCATTATTCATTAAAAATCCGCTTTTATTTAATGAATAGTGAATAATGAATGATGAATAGTGAATAATACAAGCAAAAATCCGCCTTCTTACGAAAGCGGATTTTTGCTTGGAGCGGATTACGGGGCTCGAACCCGCCACCTCCACCTTGGCAAGGTGGCGCTCTACCAAATGAGCTAAATCCGCATATATGTACCGCGTGGCTGCGATACACACTATTCTTTTTTGGTGCCTCGAGTCGGAATTGAACCAACGACACGTAGATTTTCAGTCTACTGCTCTACCAACTGAGCTATCGAGGCATATTCGGCAACTCAGTAAAGCTTGGCAGAATGCCGAAATAAAAAGTGGCGACCCGAAGGGGACTCGAACCCCTGACCTCTAGCGTGACAGGCTAGCGTTCTAACCAACTGTACTACCGGGCCGTAATGGTGGGAACAATAGGGCTCGAACCTTTGACCCTCTGCTTGTAAGCCAGATGCTCTCCCAGCTGAGCTATGCTCCCATTCTTCGCGGGCTCTTGCCTCGCGACTTTGATATTATAACACATCACTTTCTCTTTGTCAACACCTTTTTTTATTTTTTTCAAAAAAGTTTTTTCGCGCTCTTGACACGCAAAAAAAGATGAATTATAATACTGTTACCATTTATATGAAAGGGATGATATTATGTTCCAAACAAGAGTTATGTCCATACAGGACATTTCCTGCTTCGGAAAATGCTCGCTCACCGTTGCGCTCCCGATAATGTCGGCTATGGGCGCAGAAACCTGCATTATCCCGACGGCGATTCTTTCAACTCACACAGGCGGCTTCACGGGCTTCACCTACCGCGACCTTACGGAGGATATTCCTAAGATCACAGACCATTGGAAATCCATCGGGCTTAAATTCAACGCTATATCGACCGGCTACCTCGGCTCCTTCGAGCAGATAGCTATTATAAAGGATATATTTGCAACGTTCGGTGACGGAGCTATCAAGTTTGTCGATCCCGTTATGGCTGACAACGGTAAGCTCTACACCGGCTTCACCCCCGAATTTGCGCTTGAAATGGCGGGTCTTTGCTCTCAGGCGGACATAATCGTTCCGAATATGACCGAGGCGTGCTTTATGCTCGGTATGGAGTACAAGGAAGGTCCTTATTCCGAGGAATATATTAGGGATATTCTTAAAAATCTCACTGCGCTCGGTTGCAAGGTCGCGGCCATGACGGGCGTCGTACTCGACAGTGCACCCGACAGACAGGGCGTCATCGCTTACGACAGCGAAAAGGATCAATTCTGCTCCTATTTTAACGAAAACCTCCCCGTGAAGTTCCACGGAACGGGTGACATTTTCGCATCGACAATGTGCGGCGCGCTCGCTCTCGGACGCTCGCTTGATTATTCTATCCGCGTTGCAGTCGATTATACCGTTGAGTGTATAAAGAAATCAATAGGCGACGACGAGCATAAGTACGGAGTGCGTTTTGAAGAATGTATAGGTTATCTTACGGAATATCTTAAAGGAGAATGATAATGGGCTTTTTAACAGGAAAAACAGCAATAATAACGGGCGGCGGCTACGCAGTTCTCTCTGACGGCAGGTGCGGCTCTATCGGCTACGGCATCGCGACCGCTTATGCAAAGGAGGGCGCCAACCTCGTTATCACGGGAAGAAACGTTCCGAAGCTCGAAAAGGCAAAGGAGGAGCTCGAAAAGCTCTACGGAGTAAAGGTTCTCGCGCTTTCGGGCGACATATCGGCAGGTGCCGACAACAAGGCTACCGCAGAAGCGGTCGTCGAGGCGGCAATAAAGGCGTTCGGCAGGATCGACGTGCTTATCAATAACGCGCAGGCGTCGGCTTCGGGCGTTACAATTCAGGATCACACGACCGAGCAGTTCGACCTCGCGATCTATTCCGGTCTTTACGCGGCGTTCTACTATATGCAGGCGTGCTACCCCTATCTTAAAGAAACGCAGGGCAGCATAATCAACTTCGCATCGGGCGCAGGACTTTTCGGTAACTACGGTCAGTGCGCTTACGCGGCGGCAAAGGAAGGTATAAGAGGACTTTCCCGCGTTGCGGCAACCGAATGGGCAAAGGACGGCATAAACACGAACGTGATATGCCCCCTCGCTTGGACGGCACAGCTCGAGGGCTTTGAAAAGGCATATCCCGAGGCATTTAAGGCGAACGTAAAGATGCCCCCCGCAGGACACTATGGTGATCCCGAGACCGAGATCGGACGCGTCTGCGTTCAGCTCGCCAACCCGGACTTCAAGTATATGAACGGAGAAACGCTCACCCTTGAGGGCGGAATGGGACTTCGTCCTTAACTCAATATAAAAAGACGCCGAAAGGCGTCTTTTTCCTTATACAAATTTATTAACGAACACGATCCCGCGTTTGAAATCGCTCGCTCCGTGGTCGCCGCAGAGAGTTTCGATGCCCTCCGCCGTCAGCATATTGTTAAAATAAGAGTAGAACCTAATGTCGGTAATTACAAGTCCGCATAAGCGTCTGCAACTATCGTGTAAAGCGAATCGAACGCCTCGTTTTCGAGTGCCTCGAAGTCGTATTTTTGCTCCTGAAGAAGCACCTTTTCGATGTCGGGGCGTGTTTTCGGATGCTTGGGAGTGAATACCGTGCAGCAGTCCTCAAAGGGAAGGATCGAGGTCTCGAAAGCCTCGATTCTTCTCGAGATCGTAATGATTTCCTCTTTGTCCATACCGATACAGGGGCGGAAAACGGGACATTTTACGACCGAATCGGTAACCGTCAGCGCCTGCATCGTCTGAGATGCGACCTGACCGACCGCCTCTCCCGTAATGAGCGCCTGGCAGTGGTTCCTTTCGGCAACCCTTTCCGCTAAACGCATCATCGAACGGCGGAGAAGAAGGGTAAAATATTCCTCGTCGACCGAGTCGCGAAGCACCTCCTGAAGATGGGTAAGGGAGATAACGTGAACCTTGATCTCTCCGCAGTATTCCGAGACAATCTCGGCAAGACGAATGACCTTGTCACGAGCCTGCTCCGAGGTATACGGGTAGCTTTCAAAGTGTACCGCCTCGAGGGAAACACCGCGCTTTGCCATCATAAAGCCCGCAACGGGGGAGTCAATTCCGCCCGAAAGGAGAAGCATACCCTTGCCGTTCGAGCCGTTCGGCATACCGCCGGCACCCTGGAAGCTGCCTGCGTGAATATAGGCGTTTTCCTCGCGTATCTCGGTCATAACGACGACGGACGGGTTATGAAGATCGACCTTTAAGTAAGGCATCGCCTCAAGCACGGCACCGCCGACCTGTCTTGAAATTTCGGGAGATTTGAGGGGAAATTTCTTATCTGAACGGCGCGCGTCTGCCTTGAACGATACGTGACCGCGCAGATACGTCGGCAGGTATTCCTTTGCAACTCGCTTGATGTCCTCAATATCCTTTTCGGCAACCGCCGCACGGGCGACGGTCGTAATTCCGAAAACCTTTCGGCAGAGGCGGAGCGCCTCGTCGATATCGCAGTCGTCGTTCTGCGGCTCAACGTATATGGTGCTTTGCGCGAGGGTGACCCTAAAGCTTCCGGCGAGCTTCAGGCGCATATCCATTTCGCGCTTCAAAAGCTTTTCAAAATATCCGCGGTTGAGTCCCTTTAAGGCAAGCTCACCGTATTTACAAAGCAGTACTTCCTTCATTTTTTGCGTTCCTTTAAGTATTTTTTACAGATATGATTTAGCGGGCAAGCGTAACATTTAGGCGCTCTTGCCGAGCAGGTTTCACGCCCGAAAAGCACGATCCGATGGCAAAAATCCGACTGCTCGCTCGGCTCGATGGCCCTCACAAGCTCGCGCTCGACCTTTGTCGGATCTTTCAGCGTTTCGGGGTAAAAGCCGAGCCGTCCGCATATTCTTATACAGTGCGTATCAGCAACGATCGCAGGCAGGTGATAGAGGTCGCCGCGAATGAGATTTGCGATCTTCCGTCCGACACCCGAAAGTGAAAGCAGGTCGTCCATATCGCTCGGGACGGTTCCTCCGAAATCGCTTATAAGCTGACGCGACATTTCCTTCAAATCCTTCGCCTTCATTCGGTACAGACCGCAGGAATGAACGAGATTTTCAATATGAGTAATATTGGCATTCGCCATCGCTTCCATCGTCGGAAGCTCGGCAAATAGCGTTTGACATACCAGATTTACCCTCGCGTCGGTGCATTGTGCAGACAGACGAGCCATAATGAGAAGCTTCCACGGGTCGCCCTTATAATCGAGAGCGCATTCGGCGTCGGGGTAAACTTCTTTAAGAATGTCGGTGACCTCTTTTCCGAGCCGTTTTTTGGTCATTTTTTTGGTAATTTTTTCAGGGTTTTGCGTTTTTTGTTCCATTTAGCTATTCCATTATCGTAAGATAAGTAGTATAATAATATTATATAATAAAAGTATGCGTTTTTCAAGAGTTTTGTATAAAGGAATAGAAAAATGAAAAAAACAAAAAATGCTCTCCCTGAGCTTCTTTCCCCCTGCGGCTCGCTTGAATCGCTTAGTGCTGCGGTCGAGGGCGGAGCTGACGCGGTATATTTCGGCGGAACGGTCTTTAATGCGCGAATGAACGCGAAGAATTTTGACCGTGCGGACATTCTTTCAGCCGTCGGCTATTGCCACGAAAACGGTGTAAAGGCATACGTTACCCTCAACACTCAGATATATGACCGCGAGTTGAAAAGCGCGCTTGACCACGCAGCGTTTTTGTATGAAAGCGGAGTTGACGCGCTCATCACCGCCGATATGGGACTTTCTTCGCTTATAAAGAAGCACATTCCCGATTTTGAGCTTCACGCGTCAACGCAGGCAACGGTTCATAACCTCGCAGGCGCCGAGAAGCTGTACGACCTCGGCTTTTCTCGCGTTGTGGGCGCAAGGGAAATGGACCTTGAGAATATAAAAACGCTTTGCACCTCTCGTGCCGAGATCGAAATGTTCGTTCACGGCGCGATATGCGTCAGCGTTTCGGGACAGTGTCTTATGAGCGCAATGCTCGGCGGACGAAGCGGAAACCGCGGTCAGTGTGCTCAGCCCTGCCGTATGTGCTATAACGGCGAGTATCCTCTTTCGATAAAGGATATGTGCTTGGCGTCTCATATTCCCGCTCTTATCGACGCGGGCGTTTCCTCCCTCAAAATCGAGGGTAGAATGAAGAGCCCGTCCTACGTTTACGGAGTTACGAAAATTTACCGCCGTCTCCTTGATGAAAAGCGCGGAGCGACGCGCGAGGAGATAAACGAGCTTCAGCGTCTCTTCTCGCGAAGCGGCTTTACCGACGGATATTTTACCGGTAATATAAGTAAAAGTATGCTCGGTATCCGCACCGAAAACGATATCGCGAAGACGAGAGGCGAGGGCGGATTTAAGAGCGGAGAGATCAAGGCTGTGACCGAGAGCACAAGAAAAGCGCCGACCGTCCCGTCGAAGATTGATTTTCCTCAAAAGAGAAGAGTAGAAAAGGCGATAACGAGCGCATACTTCAGGGAAGCAAATCAGATTCCCGAAAGCCACGACCTCGATATAACCTATCTGCCGCTTTCAAAATACAGAAACGCCGCAAACGGCGTTTCGCTTCCGCCCGTGATATTCGATAGCGACATTGATAGCGTCAAGCGCCGGCTTGAAAACGCCGTAAAGCAGGGTGCTACGCATATTATGATACACAATATCGGTCAGCTTGACCTCGCACGAGAATACGGTCTTACCGCGCACGGAAGCCACCGCCTTAACGTGTTCAATAATTATTCGGCTGATTTTTGGGTTAAGAACGGCTCCCTTAACAGCGTTATCCTGTCTGCGGAGCTTATACTTCCGCAGATGAGAGATATAATTCTCCCCGAGGGAGTAAGAAAGGGCGCGATAGTTTACGGACGGCTTCCGCTTATGCTTCTTCATAAGCCCGTCGAGAAAAAGGTGCTTCGAGACAATCGGGGAGTGAATTTCCCGATATATACCGAGGAAGAAAAGGACGTCCTTTACAACAGCGTAAATATCTATATGGCAGACCAGCTTGACCGCCTTGACGCATCCGGAATTGAGGAGAGACATTTTATATTTACGGGCGAAAATCGGGGAGAGGTAATGAGAGCCCTGTACGCCTACAAGCACAAGCTTCCGCCCAAGGAGCGCGAGGCGATAAAACGTATAAAGTGAGGAAAAACAAATGAATATCAAGGTTAAAATTCTCCGCGAGGGCGCGCACGTTCCGACGCTCGGAACCTCGGGTGCCGCCGCTTGCGACCTTTACGCTCTGCTCGACGAGCCGCTTACCCTTCAGCCCGGACAGCGCTATCCCGTTCCGACGGGGATCGCTATCGCGCTTCCGAGCAAGGACTACGTCGCTATCGTTTGCGCGAGAAGCGGTCTTGCTCTTAAGCAGGGGCTTGCTCTTGCTAACGGCATAGGAGTTATCGACAGCGACTACCGAGGCGAGATATTCTTCGCTATGGTCAATAACGATAAGGAGCCGAAAATCATCGAAAACGGCGACAGGATCGGCCAGCTTATGATAATGCCCGTTATTCAGCCGAATTATGAGATCGTCGACGAGCTTGACGAAACCGAACGCGGAGAGGGCGGTTTCGGCTCAACGGGAGTAAAATAATTTTTTGAAAATTGTTAATATTTGGTCGCAAATTTTCGCAATTTTGTGCAACTTGGCGCATATTGTCGCTATTTGCGCGAAAACCATTTGACATATTGCCTTGAATATGTTATAATTTATTCACATTATAATGTATGGGGGGATAGCTTTGACGTCGGAAGAGCATAAAAGAGCAATATGGGACGGATATTCCGATTCGGCTTACGAATACCTCGGCTGCCACCGCGACGGGGATTCTTACGTTTTTCGTGTCTGGGCTCCCGAAGCGAGAAGCGTCAGAGTGGTCGGACGCTTTAACGGGTGGGATAAAAACGCCCCCGTTATGACGAACCTCGGCGGAATATGGGAAGCGCACGTCAAAGCAAACGAATACGACGAATATAAATATTACATAGAGCGTCCCGACGGCTCCTGCGTTATGAAGGCTGACCCCTACGGCTTCCATACCTGTACGCGCCCCGAAACGGCATCGAGAGTATTCGACCTCTCGGGCTACGAGTGGGGCGATTCAAAGTATATGAGGACGGCGAAGAAGCGCAGTCCGCTCACGTCTCCCGTGAATATTTACGAGATGCATCTCGGCTCCTGGCGCAAGTATGAGGACGGAAATTTCTTTTCCTACCGCGCACTTGCCGACGATCTCGTTCCGTACCTACTTGATATGGGATATACTCACGTTGAGTTTCTTCCCGTTGCTGAGCATCCGTTTGACGGATCGTGGGGCTATCAGGTGACGGGCTACTACGCACCGACCTCGCGTTACGGCACGCCGCACGACTTTATGTACCTCGTCGACCGTCTGCATCAGGCAGGTATCGGCGTCATAATCGACTGGGTTGGCGCGCATTTCCCGAAGGACGAATGCGGTCTATACGAGTTCGACGGAAGCTGCTGCTACGAAAACCGCGATCCGAATCGGCGCGAGCATCCCGAATGGGGTACGCGTCTTTTCGACTTTGGCCGCAACGAGGTAAGGGCGTTCCTTATCTCGAATATAAGATATTGGATAAAGGAATACCACGTCGACGGTATCCGCTGTGACGCCGTCACGAATATGATATATAAGGATTACGCGTCTGACCCCGACTGCTGGCGAAAGGACTGCGATTCGGTAAATCACGACGCGGTGCGGCTTATCCGCGATATGAACGCGGCGGCGTATAAAACGAACCCCGCCGTTATGATGATAGCGGAGGAGGCGACGTCGTTTCCGCTCGTTACGAAGCCCGATTACGACGGCGGACTCGGTTTCGGCTTCAAGTGGAATATGGGCTGGATGCACGACACCCTCGACTACGCTTCCATTGATCCGATATACAAAAAGTACCATCACGATAAGATAACCTTTTCGCTCACCTACGCCTTTTCGGAAAACTATATTCTTCCGTTCTCGCACGACGAGGTCGTGCACGGAAAGCTGTCTCTCATCGGGCGTATGCCGGGAGATTACGGAACGAAGTTCGCGTCACTAAAGGTGCTCTATTCCTACCTTATGGCTCACCCCGGAAAGAAGCTTCTCTTTATGGGAGGCGAGCTTGGGCAGTTCATCGAGTGGGACGAAAAACGCGAGCTTGACTGGTTTCTGCTCGGCTACGACAGTCACGCCGATATGCAGAGATTTACCCGCGCGCTCAATCACTTCTACATAAACAATCCCCCGCTTTGGGAAAACGATTCCGATTGGAACGGCTTTTCGTGGCTCACGGTCGACGATCGTGATAACAGCGTCTTCTCCTTCCGCCGTATCGACCGAAAGGGAAACGAGCTTATCGCCGTATTCAATTTCTGCCCCGTAGAAAGACGCGGTTACCGTATCGGAATACCGCAAAAATGTATTCTTAAACAGGTGTTCACGACCGGCGGAGGAAGTGAAATAATAAAGACCGAGAATGTTCCGTTTGGCGGACACAGTCAGTCGGCAGCCTTTGATATCCCGCCTCTGTCGGCAAGCTTTTATAAGATGACGTATGTGAGAAAATGATCTGAAACATTTGGACATTTTGATATTTAGTTGTATTAACAATGTAAAACAATACCTTCTCCAGCGGGAGAAGGTGTCACGGCGAAGCCGTGACGGATGAGGTGTCGAGGGGTTCCCCGAAAACGAGCTTGTCGAGTTTTTGGGGGTTCCTGAGGTGTCTGTGTTGGGAGCTTACTCCTCATCCACCACAGGCATTCTGCCTGCGGTCCCCCTTCTCCCTCAGGAGAAGGTAAGAACGACCTACCCCCGTCACGAGTACGGGCAAAATAAAAAACTAATCTTCGTATACCGAGGAAAAAGAAAGAAGGTTTTAAGATGCCGGTAAGAAGCAAGGAATGCATCGCGATGCTTCTCGCGGGCGGGCAGGGAAGCCGACTTTACGTTCTCACCGAGAACACGGCAAAGCCCGCAGTACCCTTCGGAGGAAAATACCGAATTATCGACTATTCACTTTCCAACTGTGTAAACTCGGGTATCGACACCGTCGGTATCCTTACGCAGTACCAGCCCCTTGAGCTAAACGACTACATAGGAAACGGTCAGCCGTGGGACCTGAACCGCAACTTCGGAGGCGTCCACGTTCTTCCGCCTTATATGAAGACGAAGGACAATTCCTGGTATAAGGGAACCGCGAACGCGATCTATCAGAATATTCACTTCATAGACCGCTATAACCCCGAGTACGTTCTCATTCTCTCGGGCGACCACATCTATAAGATGGACTATTCGAGGATGCTCAATTTCCATAAGGAAAAGGGTGCGGAATGCACTATTGCCGTCCGTACCGTTCCGATAGAGGAAGCGTCGAGAATGGGAATTATGAGCACAGACGAGAGCGACCGTATTACCGAGTTTGAAGAAAAGCCGAAGGTGCCGAAGAGCAATCTTGCATCTATGGGCGTTTATATCTTTACCTGGGAAACGCTACGTCAGTACCTTATCGACGACGAAAATAATCCGAATTCCGATAACGACTTCGGCAAGAACGTCATTCCCGCGCTTCTTAACGACGGCAGAGGTCTGTACGCATACACCTTTGACGGCTATTGGCGCGACGTCGGAACTCTCGACTCGCTTTGGCAGGCAAATATGGATCTTCTTGATCCCGCCCGCCCGATAAACGTAAATGCACCCAAGAAATTCCGTATATACAGCCGTAACTACGCGCAGCCCCCGTCGTCGATCGCAAAGGGCTCGACGGTAAAGAATTCCTTTATCGCGGAGGGCTGCGTTATCAAGGGCAGAGTTGAAAACTCGATCATATCGACCGGCTGCTATATCGAGGAGGGCGCCGTCGTTACCGACACGGTCGTGATGCCTAACTCGGTTATCAAGAGCGGTGCCGTGGTCGAATACGCTATCGTCGGCGAAAGATGCGTTGTCGGTGAAAAGGCGCACGTCGGTGAAACTAAGACCGATTCTCCCGAATGGGGAGTCGCCGTCGTCGGAAGCGACAAGGCGGTACCCGACGGTGAAGTTATAACCGCAAAGACGGTTTATTAAGAAGGGATGTGACGATATGAAGGCAGCAGGAATTATTTTCTCCGGAATGTATAACGACGGTCTTGATTATCTGACGAGAAACCGCACCGTCGCGTCTCTCCCCTTTGGCGGTAGATACCGCCAGATAGACTTCGTGCTTTCAAATATGGTAAACTCGGGCATCGAGCGTATCGGAGTCATAACCAAGTACAATTATCAGTCGCTCATCGACCATCTCGGCTCCTGTCAGGACTGGGATCTCAACCGCAAGCGCGGGGGTCTTACGATACTTCCGCCCTTTGCGTCAAGCAGCTCGGGCGGTTACCGCGGAAAGATAGAGGAGCTTCGTGCGGCGCTTCCTTTCCTCAGTAAGCAAGAGGATGAATTCGTAGTCCTTTCCGACACCGATACGATCTGCAATATCGACATAAAGAAGATAATTAAGCATCACGAAAAGAGCGGCAAGGATATAACGGTAGTCGTATCCGAGGCGCAGAATGATGAAAGCAATATTTCCGAGCTGGTTATCGAAAAGAATGGCGATGAGGTCAGCTCGGTCTCGCTTAACGCCGCCGCACACAAGGGACAGCTCTCCTCGATAGGAATGTATATAATTTCCCGCGAGCTTCTTATGAAAAAGGTAGCAGAGCTTGCATCTCGCGGATTTTATCATTTTGAGCGTGATTTCCTTCAGTATGAGTTCAATCACGGTCAGCTTACCGTCGGCGCATACTGTCACGACGGACTTATAATGAAGAACAGAAACATCGCCGAGTACTTTGAAAATTCACTTGCGATGAAGAACGAGGACGTTCGAAACGCGATATTCCGCCCTTCAAGACCGATATATACGACGGTACGAGACGAGGTTCCGACCTATTACGGCGAAGACTCCGAGGTGACCGACTGTACGGTTGCCGACGGTTGTCATATTGACGGCAAGGTCGAAAACAGCGTGCTTTTCCGTAAGGTCGTTGTCGAGAAGAACGCCGTCGTGCGAAACTGCGTAATTATGGCAAGCTGTGTCATAAAGGAAGGAGCGGTCGTTGAAAACGCTATCATTGACAAAGAAGCGACAGTGTCGAGCCTGCGCCGCATCGTAGGCGCGCCGACTAGCCCGATGATAGTCCAAAAGGGAGAAATTATATGAAAATACTTTTTACCGCCTCCGAGGCGGCGCCGTATATTAAAACGGGAGGGCTTGGCGACGTCGGTCAGGCGTTGCCGTCGGCACTTGCCGCACTCGGACACGAGGTAAAGATCGTAATTCCGCTTTACAATAAAATTAAGGATAACGAAAAAGTGATGTCGGAGCTTTCCTTCCACGGTACCGTCAATACACAGCTTTCGTGGAGAAATCAGTATACCGGTATCTACCGCGAGGGAGAGAGAAAAAATCCCGAGTACATATTTATTGATAACGAATATTATTTCTGCCGCGGTGTAGCGTCGGCATACGGACACGGCGACGACGGTGAGCGCTTTGCGTTCTTCTCCCGCGCCGTTATCGAGGCGATGATATCACTCGGCTTTACACCCGACGTTATCCATTGTAACGACTGGCAGACGGCACTTACGCCCGTTTTTCTCCGCAAGCTCTACCCGCAGTTTAAGAAGGTAAGAACGGTATTCACGATACATAATATTGAGTATCAGGGTAAAATGCCGATGTCGTTTGCGTCCGACGTCGTCGGAGTTGACGCCGAAACGGCGGCTGCACTCACCTACGATAACTGCATAAACTTAATGAAGGGCGCGATAGTATTCTCGGACGCGGTAACGACAGTTTCGGAAACATACGCTTCCGAGATACTGACCGAGTATTATTCTCACGGTCTTTCCCCGATCCTTCGTGAGAATTCTCATAAGCTTTTCGGAATCGTGAACGGCATAGATATGACGGTGTTCGATCCTATGACCGATAAGTCGCTTTATGCTAATTACGGTGCAACTGTCGAAACAGTCAAGGATAAAGCCAAAAATAAGCTTTTCCTTCAGGAAACGCTCGGACTCCGTCCCGATAAGGACGTGCCGATAATCGCAATGATAACCCGTCTCGTCAGCCATAAGGGAATGGACCTCGTCGCGTGCGTCATTAATGAAATTATGGCGCTCGGCGTTCAGGTTGTAATTCTCGGTACGGGCGAGTACGCCTACGAGAACATAATGAAAATGACGGCGGAAAAATACCCCGGACGTATGGCGGCGGAGATAAGGTTCGATCCGAAGCTCGCAAACACCATCTACGCGGGAGCCGACATATTCCTTATGCCGTCGCAGAGCGAGCCATGCGGGCTTTCGCAGATGGTAGCTATGCGCTACGGTACTATTCCGATAGTAAGAGAAACGGGCGGGCTCCGCGACACGGTTCCTGCCTACGACCCGACCGACGGAAGCGGACGCGGATTTACGTTCGTTGATTATAACGCGCACGAAATGCTCCGCGCAGTTGAAAGATGCGTTGACTTCTACCGTAACGACAAAAAGGGCTTCGACCGACTTGTCCGCAAGAATATGAAGACCGATTTTTCTTGGGGCGTATCGGTAAAGAAGTACCTTAAGGTATATAGGAATAAGACCTTCTCCTGAGGGAGAAGGGACCACCGAAGGTGGTGGATGAGGAGTAAATTCCCGATATTGAGAGAAAAGAAACTGTCAAAGCTCAGTACATTCGCTTTGATGACACCTCATCCGACTTCGCTTCGCTCAGCCACCTTCTCCCGCTGGAGAAGGTATTGGATAGAACACTACCTAAATCAAAATCAGCAATCAATTCTTCAGCAAAGGAAACCCAATACCAATGAACACAGAGCTTTTAAGAAAACGGACGGAAGAGACCTGCCTGCAGAATTTCGGCACGTCGCTGTCTGACGCGTCGAATATCGAAGCATACCGTTCGGTATGTATTGCAGTACGCAAGCTTCTCGTCGAGAAGAACCACGAATTCCGCCGAGGAATCAAGGAAGCCAAAAAGGTATATTATATGTCGATGGAGTTCCTCGTGGGAACCTCGCTCCGCAATAACCTCTTCAATCTCGGAATAGAGGAGCAGATGAAGGAAATTCTTGCCGACGCCGGCAAGGATATAGAGACTCTATATGATATCGAGCCCGACGCGGGTCTCGGTAACGGAGGGCTGGGTCGTCTTGCGTCCTGCTATATGGACGCGGCATCGTCGCTCGACATTTCCTGCACGGGATTCTCCATCAAGTACGAATTTGGCATCTTCCGTCAGAAGATAGTCGGCGGCTGGCAGATGGAATTCCCCGACGACTGGCTCGGAAACGGCGGCGTTTGGCTTACCCCCCGTACCGACGACGCGGTACAGGTGCACTTCGGAGGCGAAGCGGTCGGCCGCATTGACAAGAACGGCAAATACCGTGTCGATCACCGCGATTACAGCGTCGTAATGGCAGTGCCTTACGATATGTATATCTCGGGCTACGACAGCAAGGCGGTAAACAAGCTTACCCTTTGGGAAGCAAAGTCGCCAAACAGCTTCGATATGTCCGCTTTCTCAAGAGGTGAATACGCAAAGGCACTTGAGCAGGAGACGATGGCAGAGGTTATCTCGAAGGTGCTTTATCCCGCCGATAACCATATTGAGGGTAAGCGCCTGCGCCTCCGTCAGCAGTACTTCTTCGTTTCCGCATCGCTTCAGACGATACTCCGCGATCATCTAAGACGCGGTCATGCCCTGTCTCAGCTTCCCGAAAAGGTAGCGGTTCATATTAACGATACACACCCCGCACTCTGTGTTCCGGAGCTTATGAGATTGCTCATCGACGAGCACGAGCTCGACTGGGACACCGCGTGGGACCTTACCTGCCGTACGCTCTCCTACACTAACCATACCGTTATGAGCGAGGCGCTCGAAAGATGGAGCGAGCAGCTATATTCCGAGCAGATGCCGCGTATCTATCAGATAACTCAGGAGATCAACCGCCGTCTGCTTATTGATCTCCGCGCCTTTTACGGCGACGACCGTGCAAAGCTTGACTATATGGCGGTCATCGCGGGCGGTGAAGTTCGTATGGCGAACCTTTGCCTTGCCGCTTGTCATAAGATAAACGGCGTTTCCAAGCTCCATTCGTCGATCCTCAAGGAATCGCTTTTCCGCGATTACTGCGTAATGGACGAGAGTAGATTTACGAACGTAACTAACGGTATCGCGTACCGCCGTTGGCTCTGCCAGTCGAACCCCGGTCTTACCTCGCTCCTCTCCGAGCTTATCGGCGACGAATTTAAGCACGACAGCGTTCATCTTGAAAAGCTACTTAAATATTACGACGACGAAAGCGTGCTTGACCGCTTGAACGAGATCAAGCTTGACAACAAAAAGCGCCTATCTGCTTACATTTCCGAGGCAAACGGCGTCAACGTTGATCCGAGCTCGGTCTTCGATATTCAAATAAAGCGTTTGCACGAGTATAAGAGACAGCTTCTCAACGTGTTGCAGATTCTTCATATGTATATTACCCTCAAGAATAACCCGAACGCCTTCTTCCGTCCGCGCACCTTCGTCTTTGCGGCAAAAGCGTCGGCAGGTTATCTTATGGCGAAGCAGATAATACGGCTTATCTGCGCCGTTTCGGAAATGCTGAAGAACGATCCCGTTTCGCGCGACAAGCTCCGCGTCGTATTCATCGAGGATTACAGAGTTTCTCTTGCCGAGATCATCATTCCCGCAGCCGACATCTCCGAGCAGATTTCGATCGCGGGCAAGGAAGCGTCGGGAACCGGTAATATGAAGCTGATGATAAACGGCGCAGTCACCCTCGGCACCCTCGACGGCGCAAACGTCGAGATATACGAGCAGGTAGGCGAGAATAATATGTTCCTTTTCGGTCTCAAGGCACACGAGGTCGAGGAGCTTTGGAGACGCGGCTACAATCCTATGGATTACGTTTCGTCGAATCCCGACCTTAAGGCAGTGCTTGACCTGCTGATGAACGGAATTAACGGTGAACGCTTCGACGACATAGTTTACGCGCTTCTCCGCGGTAACTACGGCCCCGCCGACGCATATATGTCGTTTGCCGATTTCGGCGATTACGTTAGAGCTCAGAACGATATATCGGTTGCATACGGCGACCGCCGAGAGTTTGCGAAAAAATCGCTCGTCAACATTGCAAAGGCGGGAATCTTCTCCGCCGACAGAGCAGTAAAGGAGTACGCGGATAATATCTGGTATCTTAAATGAGTAATTACCCCCTGCGCATTTTGTATGACAGCGCAAAAAATGAGCACAAATCACCCTTCGGGTGCATAAGAGTCGATGAAAAATGCCATATTTCGATCTCGGTGCCGATAAGCACGGATGCGAAAGAGGTAAAGGTCGTAATTGAACAGGAGGGCGGTCAAATTCTGACCGTCCCCCTTGGTTCGTTTTATGACGAAAATGAGTACAGACACTTTTCGGGCGATTTTTCGCTGACGCATAATGGGCTGTACTTCTACTATTTTATAGTCACGAAGGACTGCGGTTCCTTCCGCCTTTTCCGTTACGGCGATCACGATACGAATATCGAGGACGGCGAAAAATGGCAGTTGACCGTCTTGCCGAGGGATTATAAGGTCCCCGACGGCTTCGGCGGAAAGGTTATGTACCAAATTTTTCCCGACCGATTTAACAAGTCGGGCGAATGTGACCTTTCCGGCAAGCTGAAGCCCTTTACGCTGCACGCCGATATTACCGAGCCGCCACGCAGGGGAGAGGACGAAAACGGCTTTTGGAATACCGATTTTTACGGCGGAAACCTGCGCGGAATTGAAGAAAAGCTGCCGTATCTGTCCTCGCTCGGTGTTGGTGTTATCTACCTTAACCCCATATTTATGGCGTTCTCAAATCACCGCTACGACACGGCAGATTATATGAAAATAGACCCTATGCTCGGCGATGAAAGCGATTTCGTATCGCTTTGCAAAAGTGCGAACGAAATTGGCATCAAAATAATTCTCGACGGCGTTTTCTCGCACGTCGGAAGTAACAGTAAATATTTCGACCGCGATGGAGTTTTCGGCGGGGGCGCGGTTAGCGACCCGAATTCCGAGTATCGCTCGTGGTTCGACTTCAAGCGTTACCCCGATGAATACACCTCGTGGTGGGATATCGACACGCTCCCTTGCGTGAACGAAATGTCGGACGGCTTCCTCGACCTGGTAATCAGAAATGACGACAGCGTCGTCGCGCATTGGCTCCGTCTTGGCGCTGACGGCTTCCGCCTCGACGTCGCGGACGAGCTTCCCGACGAATTTATCGCGCTTCTGCGTAAGCGCGTGAAGGAGATAAGCCCCAACGCCATCGTCATCGGCGAAGTCTGGGAGGACGCGTCGAATAAAATATCCTACGGCGTCCGCCGTAAATATTTCAGCGGAGGTGAGCTTGACGGAGTAATGAATTATCCCTTCCGCGATGCGATAATCAATCTGCTGTGCCGCCGAATAGACGCCTGCGAGTTCCGTTCGATAATCGAGCGCATATATGAAAATTACCCCTTCGACGCGCTCAACTGCTCAATGACGTTCCTTTCAAGCCACGATACGACAAGAATTTTGACCGAGCTTGGAAGGGAAATATCCGATACGGTAAAGGCACTGAAACTCGCGTCGGCAATACAGTTCTTCCTGCCCGGAATGCCGAGTATATACTACGGCGACGAGGTTGGAATGACTGGCGGAAGCGATCCGTATAACCGCGGCTATTTCTGCCCGACCGAAAACGCGGACGAGCTGACGGCGCACTATAAACACCTCGCCGCTCTTCGCAATACTATCCCCGCGCTAATAAGCGGTACACTTGACATCGCACTTGACGGCGATACCGTGACCGTTACCCGTTCCCGTAACGGCGAAAGCATTTCGCTAACCTTCGACCCGCACGAATTAACCTGCCAAATAAATTAAAATTATTTGATTATGCTTTCAAGTACTGCGTCAAGCTTTGCGTAAGCGTCGTCGTTTTGGCTTTTGCTTTTCAGGTAATCCGAAAGCATATCGAGTGCGCGCAGGCGGTCTGCCGTTTTTTCTTCGGTATTGAATGCGATCTCCGCCATCTGACGCATTATTCTTTTTTCGTCGGGTATTTTTCTTCTCATCATATCACCTCGTTATATATTCGGTAATATGATAGCATAAGCGGGAGAAAAAATCGTCCCTTAAAATTCCCCTCTTTTTCCCACACAAGGAGTTTGTATCAAATAATCGTAGGGCGGGGGCTTGCTCCCGCCGCCCGCAGGTCGTTAAGACCTGCGGGAATACTGCCGCTATCACGGCTATCTACAGCTTCTCCGTGCTCGGAATCGTTCCTACCGAGATCGTTCCACACAGCGAGCTTATCGGCCAGGGCGTTGGAGCGATCATCGGCGCCGGCGTTATGGCGTTCCTTAACAAGATATACTTCGACAAGCGTAAGCACCTCTTTATAAACTGATAACAAAAAAGATCCGCCCGTGAGGGCGGATCTTTTTTGTATATGGCGATTTGAACGTTGCGCAACGGGGTAAAAAACAGCGTCTCGGCACTTTGCCTTGACGCCGTTTTTATTCAATTTCCTGCTCTAAATTTCTGAATTCTTCCGTATCAAAAAACTCTACGATGGTGATCCCGAAACCGTCACACAACATTTTAAGCGTTACGATCCCCGGATTTACACTTTTACCGTACAAAATGTTTTTTATCGAGGACGGAGAAACCGCTGATTCAACTGCCAACTTGTATATAGACATATTCTTTTCTTCCAACAGCTGAAGTATTCTGTTTTTTACGGCTCGGTAAGTGCTCATATATTCTCCTGCAAAAAATGTTCAGTCTAATTATAGACCAAACCTCTTGACAAATAGGGCTATATATGATACCATTGGGCTATAAATAGCCCAATGTTCGTTTTTATAGTATGAGTCGATTTTTGTCTATATAAACGGTCAACGGCATTTATAATAAAAAATTAAAAAGTGAGGTAAATCATTATGCTTTGTCCTAACTGCGGTCACAACAACGCAGACGAATCCGCATTCTGCCTTCAGTGTGGCAGCAAGCTCAATGCCGAGACCGAATCGGCTCAACCCGCAAATCCCGCAAATCCATCTGCTGAACAGAAGAAATCCAAAAAAGACATCTTTGTTTCGGAAGATGAGTATGCAGTAGCAACCCTTAAAAACGGAATGGCGGTCCACCTGATTACGGGCGAAGGTTTATTTGGCGAAAAAGCGATAGTCTCCAATAAGAGAGTCTATTACAGAAACTTAAAACTGAACTTGAGCATTGGTTTGAGCGCGAAAGCCATCGCTGCAAACAACTCTAATTCCGGAGATTTTGTGGTTGATATCAAGGACGTTACCGGTACGAGGATTACTCAGAATAACCCGTGGGGGTTCCTTATATTGGCGGCTATTTGTCTGATCGCTGGTATTGCTCTTCTTTCTACAGCTCCATACCTTATACTATTTGCTTTAATATTCGTGGGAGTGTATCTCCTTTTGAAAAAGACAACGCTTGAGGTTCAATACGCGGGCGGTGTTATTCCTTTCAACCTTAGGGGGTACAGCATGAAGAACATAAGAGCGTTCCGAAATGCAATCTATACTGTTAAGGATTCCCTTGACGCAGAAAAATAATTTTACTTAGCGAATAGATTAAAA
>JAZSHF010000044.1:0-7949 GCA_045533115.1 Eubacteriales bacterium | reverse complement strand
GAAGGCAAATAAAAAGCCCCTTTAGGGGCAGCCGGTGAAAGGGTTGCGGTTGGCAAATCTTTCGATGGGCCTATAGGCCCGGCCGGTCTTATGCCCTAAGGGGGCAGTGCATGCCACCGGCACGGCCGGTGGTCATGACTTTCATTTTGCATATTGCACAACGGGAAAAAGCGTGATATAATGTCGGCAGTGAGGAAAAATTTCCCAAATTTGTCTACTCGCTTTTTTCTTGCGCAAAACGAAAATAAGCAGGGACTATTCCCTGCTTATGACTGCCCCGAACACTCCGCTCTTGTATATTAGGCGGAGTTGTTCGGACAGCTTAAAAGGTGGTGACCCGTACGAGAATCGAACTCGTGTTACCGCCGTGAAAGGGCGGTGTCTTAACCGCTTGACCAACGGGCCTGGTAGCGGAGATTGGACTTGAACCCATGACCTACCGGGTATGAACCGGTTGCTCTAGCCAACTGAGCTACTCCGCCACATTTTTGGCTTTCCACCGAAAGCGCTTAAAAATTATAACACACTATTCCCCTTTTGTCAACATATTTTTGAAAAAAAGAAATTTTCGTGCCGTTTACCTATATTATAATGACGTAATCGTCTCTTTTTATGCTTTTAATGCTAAATCCGTTGACTTTTTGCTTCGTATTAATATGAAGCATTCAATGATCGGACAGCGTTGTCTTAGCGACGAGCTCGCAATGCTCAAGCAATTAAAGGCATCGGGCTTTACGGAACAGACATCTACGAAAATTCGTAATATTGCAAATGGTTTCCAAAAACGGCTTCTTTTGCGAGCCGTTTTTTAGTGTTTGAAATACTTTTCGTTAAATATATGGAAAATTATTGACAACGCCAAAAACCGCGTTTATAATTAGATTATAACGACATTTTTGGAGGACGAAATGAAAAGTTCATTCCGCTGGTACGGTGAAAGTGATCCCGTATCGTTAAAGTATATTTCTCAGATTCCCGGTATGCGTTCGGTAGTTTCTGCCGTTTACGACGTCAAGCCGGGCGAGGTTTGGCCCGAGGAAAGCATTGAGCGTCTTTGCCGTCTTTGCGAGGAAAATGGGCTTGTATTCGACATAGTTGAGTCGGTTCCCGTGACCGAGGAGATAAAGCTCGGACTTCCCGAGGGCGAAAGACATATTGAAAATTACTGTGAGAACATTCGCCGACTCGGAAAATACGGCATTAAGTGTATAACCTACAACTTTATGCCCGTCTTCGACTGGACGAGAACCCAGCTCGACAAGGAGGCGCCCGACGGCTCGACCTCGCTCGTTATGTACTGGGATCAGATGAGAGGTCTTGATCCGCTCAAGGACGACATTTGTCTGCCCGGCTGGGACGCAAGCTACACGCGTGAGAAGATCCGCGAGCTTATCGTGGCTTACGGTGAGCTTGGCGAAGAGGGACTTTGGAAGAACCTCGAGAATTTCCTTAAAAAGATAATTCCCGTTGCCGAGGAATGCGGCATCAGAATGGCTATTCACCCCGACGATCCCCCTTATCCCATTTTCGGAATTCCGAGAATAATCACCGACGAAAAGAACATCGACCGTATGCTGTCGATAGTCGACAGCCCCGCAAACTCCCTCTGCCTCTGCATCGGCTCGCTCGGCTGTTCGCCTAAGAACGATATGGTTGCCCTTACGAAGAAATACGCGGCGATGGACCGCATCGCCTTTATGCACCTTCGTAATATAAAGATACTCGAGGACACGAGCTTTGAGGAATCGGGACACCTTTCCGCTTATGGAAGCGTTGATATGAACGAGGTCGTAAAGGCTCTCGTTGAAAACGGCTTTGACGGATATTTCCGCCCCGACCACGGCAGAATGATCTGGGGCGAAACGGGCAAACCCGGCTACGGCCTCTACGACCGCGCGCTCGGAAGCGCTTATATAAACGGTCTTATCGAAGCAAACGGCGGAAAAATAGAACTTTTATAAGGAGTACAACCATGATAAATCTTCCTCTTAATATTGATTACACCGGCAAGGTGGTAGTAGTAACCGGCGCGGGCGGACTTATCTGTTCGTCTATGGCTCGCGCGTTCGCACAGTCGGGCGCAAAGGTTGCGGCACTTGACCTCAACCTCGCAAACGTCGAAAAGCTTGCAAACGAGCTCAAGGCCGAGGGCTTCATCTGTGAGGCTTTTCAGGCAAACGTTCTTCAGCTGGAGTCGCTCAAGGCGGCTCACGACGCTGTTGTTGAGAAGCTCGGCGAATGTGACGTTCTCGTCAACGGCGCAGGCGGAAATAACCCCGCAGCAACGACCGACAACGAGTATCAGCACGAGGCAGCCCCGGGCAAAAAGTCCTTCTTCGATCTGACGCAGGACGGAATCGACTTCGTATTCAAGCTCAATTTCCAGGGAACGCTTCTCCCGACGCAGGTGTTTGCCGCCGATATGGTCAAAAAGGGCAAAGGCGCGATCCTTAACATCTCGTCGATGAACGCCTATATCCCGCTTACCAAGATCCCCGCGTATTCCGCGGCAAAGGCGGGCATTTCGAACTTCACGCAGTGGCTCGCGACTCACTTTGCGGGCACGGGAATCCGCTGCAACGCGATCGCTCCCGGCTTCCTGCTTTCCGCTCAGAACCGCTCGCTTCTCTTTGACGAGGAGGGCAACCCCACGGCAAGAAGCAAGAAGATCCTGAACGGCACACCTATGGGACGCTTCGTTGAAAGCGACGAGCTTCTCGGCGCGACGCTGATGCTCTGCGACGACCGTTCCGCTTCGGCAATAACGGGCATCGTTCTCCCAATCGACGCAGGCTTCTCGGCGTATTCGGGAGTATAAGATAACTGAAAAAGCTTCCGCAAAGTGAGCTGCGGTTAGGGATAACCGCAACTCACAATGAAATATTACCTGACGGTAATATGAAATATTTCCTTGCGGAAATGTGAAATATTGCTATCGCAATATGATATATGCCCTTTGGGCATATTATGGTAAAAAACGATCCGTTGCAAAAATGCGGCGGATCGTTTTTATTCCTTAATATTTTCGAAGAAAATATTTCATGGGCGAAGCCTATTTCATACGACGCGAGTCGTATTTCACCAATTTGCTTTGCAAATTGATTTCACTGTAGGTTGAGCTTATCCCTAAGCTCAACCTACTAAGGGTGCTTTTCTTATTGTTCAAAACTCAATATCAGCTATCTTGTCAAACTTGTAAACCCACCTATCCGACACCGCCTTAATTTGATTGATGAGGTTGTTCGAAAAGCCGCGTTGCGTTAATAAAATGAGGTATTTACAACTTTTTATATAAAATTTATAAAAAACCTATTGACAAACGGAAAAAGTTGTGCTAAAATAAAGATGCTAAAGGAAATAGCAGAATTGAAAAAGAAAGTGGTGATACCGTTGGCACAAGTTGAACAGCAGTATTCACCCGCAAATGCGTGATCGTTTTTTAACACCGTAGGTGCCGAGCACAAAGAAAATTCAGATAAAACGGTAGGTTAAAAGATGAAAAAGCCGCAGCCGCGGGTGAGATAGCTAACTACCAAAAATCTGAAAGAAAAGAGAATAGCGAAAAAGAAAATATGTTTCCGAGCCGCAAGGGAAGAAGTTGTGCAGCTTGATATCTCGAATGAAAAACAAACCGATTTATATAGATTAAGCGGCGGCGGAAACAAGAGAAGAATCAAATTACGAATTAGAAAGCAAAACAGAATATAAAAGAACAGCCGAGCGTTTGCTCGGCTGTTTTTTCAATTTAATTATCGCCGTCTGTCGGCTTACTTTGGGTAACGATTCTCTGCGCCACGAACTGAGGTGCGGGAACGGACTCCTCTGAATCGTCATCCTCGGGGTTGCTCCAATCGAGCTTGCCCGACGTATCGGGAATTCCGTAACCGTCACGGCGTCCCATCTTATAAGCGATATAATCGCTGTTGTCGATAAGACGGCCGAAGCCGTAGAGGAAGAAGCCCGATATCCAAGCGGCAAGAGGTCCGAATACCATCGTCAGCGCGCCGATGACGGTCTGATCCTCGGTCATAAGATAAATACCGTATCCAAATGAGCCGAGCATGGTTATTACGGCAATAATTACCGCCAGCATCATAATTTTCTTTCCGATATTTGAATACATACTCTTTACCTCAAATCAGTAGTTATTTCTGATCCTCTTGCGAACCGCGAAGAAAATGCCAAATGAAGCAAGGGAAACAACGATTGCCGCACAGAGAAGATGGATAAACGGGCTTATCTCGATGTCGGACTTCAATTCTTCCCACAGATTGTTTATAAGCGCGAGCTGTTCGCCGGGGAGATTCTTATACGGCGTCGCTTCGATATGAGCGGTGTTATACATAAGCTCGTATGCACCGTCCATAATGCCGTCCATCTCCTCACGGTACTCGGCACTTTCAAGCACGACGCGGTTGGGGGAAGCGTAATAGGTATAGAGCGCGTTTGCAACGGCAGGCTCCTCTGAGAGCATAAAGTTGATATACGCCTCGGCAAGCTCCTTGTTTTTGCTTGATTTCGGGATGCACATCGCGTCAACGTAGAGATTTGTGCCTTCCTTGGGATAGAAAAATCCGAGGTCGTTGTTGTTCTCGTACATAGCGAGGAAGTCGCCCGCATAGTAAGCGGCGATAGCGGCGGATCCACCCTCCATCTTGTTGAAGATCTCGTCCATGACGTATCCCTGAACGATATCCTTTTGCTTGCGCAATTCCTCAAGGGCAAGACGCCACTGCTTTTCGTCGGACGTATTTACGTCAATGCCGAGCTTGTACTGCGCGGTACCGAAGGCGTCACGCGAGTTGTTGAACTGCAGAATGTTGCCCTTGTACTTTTTGTTCCACATTATGTCCCACGAGCCGAGGTCGGTGTCATCTACCATCGTCTTGTTGTAAATGATACCGATCATTCCGTAGAAATAAGGAACCGAATAAACCCCGCCCTCGTCGTAGTAGTCGAACTCAGCATCCCCGCCGTGAAATTCGGGGGCGATATTTACGATATTTGGGATGTTTTCGTAATTAAGCGGGGCAAGCATATTCTCTTTTATAAGACGCTCGATCATATAGTCAGACGGAACGATAACGTCGTAGCTTACCGATCCCGAGGAGAGCTTTGCATACATATCCTCGTTAGACGAGAAGGTCGAATAAACGACCTTCACTTTCGTGCCCGTTGTTTCAAAATACCATTTTTCAAACGCCTTGTTTGAATCGAGACAGCCCTCGCTTCCGTCGGAGATATATTCTCCCCAGTTGTAAACGTAAAGCGTTTTTACCTTGCTTTCGCTTTTTCCGCAGGAAAACATCAAGGGCAAAAGCGTAAGACAAATGAGAAAAAGAGAAAATGATCTTTTCATCTTGCCCCTCCTTTCACGCGCTTGCTTCTGCGGTCGCCAAATGAACCCGCGAAGTTGACAATAAGGAGTATAGCGAGGATCGCCGCCACGATGATGGCGCAGAGCGCGTACATACTGAATTTCACGTTATGCACGGTCTGGTTGTAAACGTAAAGAGGGAGCGTCTGGAAATTCGGCGATGAAACGAAATGGCTTATGACGAAATCGTCAAGCGACATCGTAAAGCCGAGCATAAGTCCCGAAACGATGCCGGGAATTATCTCGGGAAGCTCGACCGAGAAAAATGCGCGTGCCGGGGTGCAGCCGAGGTCCATAGCCGCTTCGGACAGCGACTTGTCAAGAGAATTAAAGCGGGGCGTGACCGAAAGGAGAACGTAGGGCAGGTTGAAGGTCGTGTGCGCCACGAGCATCGTGCCGAAGCCCATAAAGTTGTTCGCCTTGATGATGGTCGCAACGGCGACGAAAAGGAGCATCATCGAAACGCCCGTAACGATATCGGGGTTCATCATAGGGATATTGGTTATCGAGGTTATCGCTCCCTTGACGGCTTTTCTCTTCATATGATGAAGTCCGAGCGCGGCAAAGGTGCCGATAACGGTAGCAATACACGACGAAAGAACCGCCAAAACGAGCGAGTTTTTAAGCGCGGTCATAGCCTGCTCGTCGTTAAAGAGCTCCTCGTACCAGGTGAAAGAAAATCCCGTAAATTCACTAAGCGTTCCGCCCTCGTTAAAGGAAAACACGATAAGCACGAGGATAGGCGCGTAAAGAAGCGCGAAAATGAGGAAGATATAACCGCTTGAAAGAAATTTTTTCATACTATTATACCTCCGTCGTCGTCGGAAAACTTATTCATAATTCCGACGGAGATAATGATGAGAACCATCATAACGAGCGATACCGCCGCGCCGACGTTGTAGGTGCTTGTATTCTTGAACAGACGCTCAATGGTATCACCGACGAGGTCGATCTTGCCCGCTCCGAGCTTCTGCGAAATGTAGAAGGTCGAAATAGACGGAACGAATACCATGGTAATACCCGAAATTACGCCCGAAACGGTAAGGGGCATAACGACCTTCGTCATAGTCTGCCAGCTGTTGCAACCGAGGTCTGATGCCGCCTCCATATATCTCTTATCGAGCTTCGTCATAGTCGTGAAGATCGGGAGCACCATATAAGGCAAGAAGTCGTATACCATGCCGAGAATAACGCCGAAATCGGATCCGACGATATAGAGCTTGTTAAGCCCGAGCTTGACAAGGAAGGCGTTCAAAAGACCGCCGTTATCAAGCAGTGCCATCAGGGCATAGGTACGGATAAGAAGATTGCACCACATAGGGAGCATTATAAGCACCATCAGCATCTTTCTCGTCCTCGGCGACGCCTTCGACATAAAATACGCAAGCGGATAGCCGATGATGAGGCATATCACGGTCGCAATAAGCGCAAAGGCGATGGAAAGGACAAAGACGTTTGAATAACGGGAAAGAGAAAGAATATTATCAAAGGTAAAGCGGCCCTTTTCGTCTGTGAAGGCGAAATAGAGTACGAAAAGCATAGGGGCGACGATGAACATCACCATCCAGACTATATGGGGAGCCGCCGCCATACGCTGGAAAATGCTTTTGCGCTTCATTCGTCCCCGCCCTCCGAGGCGTCCTCGTTCTCATCCTCGTCCTCGGCATCGGGATCAAAGGTCGGGTCGGACATGTGCTCCATTTCCTCCGAGAAGGTCGAATAGTCTCCGAACATACCGGAGAATTCCGACTTCTTCATAACGTGGATCGCGTCGGGCTCGATATAAAGACCGATAGACGCGCCGTTTTCAACGTAGTCGGTCGTCTGGATCATCCACTTGAAGCCGCCGATATCGACGATGATCTCATAATGGACGCCCTTGAAGGTAACCGACGACACCACGCCGGTGAGCATACCCCGCTCCACCGATACCACGTCCACGTCCTCGGGACGGACGACGATATCCCCCGGCCCGTTTTTCTCAAAGCCGGCGTCGAGGCAACGGAAGCGCTTGCCCGAGAAGGCCACGTAATAGTCGTCCAGCATCTGGCCGTCCAGAATATTACTCTCACCGATGAAGTCGGCCACGAAGGCGTTGACCGGCTCGTTATAGATATCCTGGGGGGTACCGATCTGCTGGATCTCGCCGTTGTCCATAACCACCACCACGTCGGACATGGAGAGCGCCTCCTCCTGATCGTGGGTGACGTAGACAAAGGTGATGCCCATACGCTGTTGGATGTTCTTCAGCTCGATCTGCATATCCTTGCGGAGCTTCAGGTCAAGCGCGCCGAGAGGCTCGTCCAGTAGCAGCACGCGGGGTTGATTGATGAGGGCGCGGGCGATGGCCACACGCTGCTGCTGACCGCCCGACAGGGTGCTGATGCTTCGCTTTTCAAAGCCCTTCAGGTTGACGATCTCCAGCATTTCGTGGACCTTTTTTGTCAGCTCGGGGCCCTTTTCGCCGTGGAGCTTGGGGCCGAAGGCGATGTTCTCGAATACGTTCAAATGTGGGAAAAGAGCGTACTTCTGAAACACGGTATTGACAGGACGCTTGTAGGGGGGAACGTCA
>JAZSHF010000012.1:0-35103 GCA_045533115.1 Eubacteriales bacterium | reverse complement strand
AGCCTTCTTGAAGTTCTCAGCCTCGTCCTTGGAAACGCCTTCCTTAACCATCTTAGGAGCAGCCTCAACGAGGTCCTTTGCATCCTTAAGGCCAAGACCGGTGATCTCACGAACTGCCTTGATAACGTCGAGCTTCTTAGCGCCGAAGCTGGTGAGCTCTACGTCAAACTCGGTCTTCTCCTCTGCAGCAGCAGCGGGAGCAGCACCGCCTGCAACTGCGCCTGCAACAGCAACGGGAGCAGCGGTAACGCCGAATTCTTCTTCAAGTGCCTTTACGAGATCGTTCATTTCGAGAATGGTAAGTCCCTTGATTTCTTCAAGGAGAGCTAAAGTCTTTTCGCTAGCCATTTTAATATACCTCACTTTTAAGTATTTGTTTTGTTTGTTTTCGGAACTGAAATGTTGGCATATCCGAGCGTTCCTCACCCGGCAGCCGATAGCAGATTACTCTGCTGCGGGAGCTTCTTCAGCGGGAGCTGCTGCTTCTGCAGGAGCTTCCTCGGTAGCTGCTTCCTCTGCGGGAACTTCCTCGCCGCTCTTGTCGATTATTGCCTGAAGGGCATAAGCGAGCTTGTAAAGCGGGTTCTGGATTCCGAGCATGATCTTGCAAACGAGAGTTTCCTTGTTGGGGATATCTGCAAGAGCCATAACACCCTTCTGATCGAGAAGCTCGCCGTCGATAAATCCTGCCTTAATTTCGAAGGACGGGATCTTTTCAGCGTACTCCTTGAGGATCTTGGCGGGAGCGATTGCGTCCTCACCGCTTACTGCGAGAGCGGTCATTCCGGTAAGGTATTCCTTCATTCCGGGATAGCCTGCTTCGTTGCAAGCGCGCTCTGTCATAGTGTTCTTGTAAACCTTGTAGTCTACACCTGCTTCACGGAGTGCCTTACGAAGGGCAGTATCCTGATCAACGGTGATGCCGGTATAGGAAACGAGAACGCCGGACTGAGCTGCCTTTATTTTTTCTGTAAGGGCATTAGTTTCAGCAATCTTCTGTTCAAGAATTTTTGCGCTGGGCATCGTTTTCACCTCCTGATAAAAATGCCTGCAGGAAGCTTCACTTTCTGCAGGCACACAAAAAACAAGTATATGTTCGTGTAACCTCGGCAGGGAGCGTGAAGCGATTACGTAATTGACCTGCTGTCTTTGGCTGACCTAACGATTATAGCACAACGAATACCGCTTGTCAACACTTTTTTGAAAAAACTTTTATTTTTTTATTTTCGGTATTGACAAAAGGAATTTCGCGTGATATAATACCAACTGTTGTGAGCAATGGAGAAGTCGCGTAGTTGGTCTAGCGCGCACGACTGGAAATCGTGTAACCCAGAGATGGGTTCGAGAGTTCGAATCTCTCCTTCTCCGCCAAAATAAAAATGCACCCTTCAGGGTGCATTTTTATTTTGTCAGATCAGCAGAGAGATTCGAGCGAGCTTCGCTCGCCGGCAGGAAATTTCTGCGTTTGACCGCGAATTGAGATTTCCAAACTTAAATAAAGCAGACATTTCCTGCTAGAATCATCTCCTTCTCCAAAAATGACCGCCCTGCGCGGTCATTTTTGCGGAGCGCCAAATTGATAGTTTCCTTTTCGAGGCACCCTTCAGGGTGCATTTTTATTTTGTCAGATCAGCAGAGAGATTCGAGCGAGCTTCGCTCGCCGGCAGGAAATTTCTGCGTTTGAACGCGAATTGAAATTTCCATACCTAAATAAAGCAGATATTTCCTGCTTGAATCATCTCCTTCTCCAAAAATGACCGCCCTGTGCGGTCATTTTTGCGGAGCTATGCACGCTAAGATCATTTTTTAATTAATTCATTTGTAATAGATTGTAATTCTTAAAGTATTGTGATACAATTTAAGTTAGAGGTGATAATGATGTTACAATTATCAAAGGCAACTGAGACAAGATCTTTTTTTGGAAATGTTATAAACGAAGTTAGGGGTATAAAGATAAAACGAATATTTTCGATATGCCCATCTTGGCATATGTACAAAGGTCATCGTCTGTATTCTGATTGTACTCCTCTATATATTCTTTTTGAAAATGGGCAATGCTTAATCCTTGAATATTATTTCATTGACAAACTCCGTGCTGAGTTTCGTCAAATGACAGTTGAAGAAATTGCTGAATTTCAGGACCTGTCGTTGATAGACTACTTTAATAGTTCGGACGAGATCTACAACTGCGTTGAAGGTGAAATTGCTGATATAGATTGTACGGAAACAATAGCATTGGAATATGGCAACCTTGAATCGGTAGAACTTCGTCAGGTGACATGGGAATATTCCCAATGGATTAACGGCAATATAGAGAGTGTTTTGCCTACGGACGAAAAGTTTGACGAAATCAAATTTATAATGAGCAATGGCAATACGTTTGTGATTTGTGGCGATGACGCTTATGCAGATGGGTATGTATTGGCTTGGTCGACAGATTCTGAAGAAACTACGCTGATATAAATTCATCTCAAGTTATTAAGCTATTGAAAAACACATTCGCTACGATAAAATGATGATATCAAAAAATTTGTAATACGGAGAAAGTGTTATGCAAATATCTTGTTATGAACTATACGAGGAAGAAAAGGCGAAAAATTCAGGCAAAAAAGCAGCGGAACTCTTTTATACTAAGTATAAGCTGCACCCTAAGGGAGGCGGAAGATTTCACTATTTTGATTATACCGATTTTGCTATTGACGATAGTTATGATATTATGCTTTCGTTGTACTATACAACGAGCGGAGAATTGAGGGACGGTGCTTATGGGTGCATCTCTTACAATTTTTACATTCTCAAAAATGGCTCGAACTACTTTTTGAGGTATTACGATATAAAATCTTTGGAAAATATCGCTATCAAAATAGGAAAAAAGACAATAAACAATATTTGGTACATATCTGAAATTGCAATGGGACGCAGGACAAAGGAATATAGGAAATGTGCTTTAAACGATGTTGATTCAAACGAAATTACACTCGATTCCAACGAAGTAGAAAGTTTGTTTAAGGAGCTTGGCAAAATAGCGTCAGATGAAATTCACTATGAAAATATCGATTATTTATATCCCGATACTAGTTTGGAAATTCTTGACTATGTCAATCATCGAGAGTTCTATGCAGACGACTATGCGCTTCAAAAATATCAAGGTTATATTGATGCAGTTCAGTATATAATAGAAAAATCTGGAATGAAATGGATGAAAAAATGTGATATTCAGTATGTTGGCAGCTTGGAGGAAGCTTGGGAAAAGTTCGTAGACCGTCATTTGCGTAGTCAATATATGATATATGATTAAACGCTGTATTTGGCTTGTGCTTTGCTTAGAATACAAAAGGTGAATAACAAAAATCTTCGATATGCACATGCACTACAAAAACACCGCTTCCGCGCTCAAGTCTTGCAAAAGCCGTCCAAAAGGAAATAGCAAACGGCAAAAAGTTCCACGAAACCCTCGGCGTTATCCCGAAGGATTGACAATTCTAAATAAATTGCTATAATGAATATGTAAAACAACAACAGAGGTGTAATATGAAAAAACTAATATCTATTATCTGTATCCTGGCAATGACGCTGACGTTATGCGCGTCCTGTAACGACCACGAGCATAAGTTCTCGGCGTCAAAATGGGCGTCCGACAGCGATTACCATTGGCATCCCTGCGAGGCAAAGGACGGCTGTAAGGAAAAGGGAAGCAAGGCAGAGCACACCTTCGCACCCTCTGTCGACAAGGACGGAAACCCTGTAAATAGATGTACCGTCTGCGGCAAAACGAACGATAAGGTAAGCACAGCGCCCGAGCACGAATGCTCCTTTACCGACACCTATCAGTATAGCGAAAACTTCCACTGGTATCCCTGCACACAGGAGGGCTGTTACGAGATGAAGGGCAAGGCGGAGCACGCCTTCGGCAACCCCGATGTCACCTATTCGGACGGTAAGATAATCACGAAGTATACCTGTGTCGATTGCAAATATGAAAACGTTACCGAGGAAAAGGTAGACACCGTCGTCGATAACGCCGTCGCTTGGAACGAGATGTTCAAAAACTTCAAGCTGACGAACTTCACGATGGACGTCTTCTTCAAGTCGGCTGACTACACTCGTAATAATCATTGCGTCGTAACCGAAAGCTCGGCATACTACCATATCGGCGGAGGTCGAGAATTTTATACGGTAAAAAATGCTGATAATACCTGTACGACCTACTACAATTACGACGGCGGTTTCAGGAAGCTCAACGATACGTCCGACGCATACCTCGTCGGCGCGCAGACCGAAACTGTAATTCAGGTCTCCTTTGAGGAAAACTTCGAGAAGTTTACCTATGATGCGGCAAGCGGAAGTTATATTTGCAACGAGCTTATCGTGTGCCAATACTATGGTTTCGACGGCACGCTGAACGAAGACTCGCTTAACTGCTACGAAAGCGTTGTCAAGATTGTCGACGGCAAGATCAGCTACATATCCGCAAAATATTACATCGGCGACACCAAGCCCGAAAGCGGAGAAAGCTCGTTCGTATATTATAATATAGGAATCTCAGCAGTAACTATCCCGCAGGAAATTATCGATAACGCCCTTCACGAGGAAGTAAACGACGAAGCATAACAAAAACTCTCCAAGCGAAATTCGCTTGGAGAGTTTCTTTTACTTATTGAGTGCCGCGTCGACAGCGTCACCGATTTCTTTTCTGATTTCTGCGAAACGTTCGTAGGTGGTGTAAGAAGTAAGCGTAGGAGTTGCCTCGTTTACTCTTTCCATTACCCACTCACGGCCGAGAACCTTATCAGCCATATAAAGAAGCTCTGCGTCGTCAAGACCGTCGCGAAGTATCTTAAGACGCTGTGTTGCAACGGGGCCGTCGATTCCAACGGGCTGTCCGGGATATACGAGGTATCCGCAGCCGTAAATCGGCTGGCGGAACTCGCCGAGCATTCCGGTCCACGGCTCGGTCCAGGGAGACTTGCCGTCGTCTTCAACCCAGTAGGTAACACCCCAGTAAAGGAAGCCGACTATTCTTCTCTGGTAATGCTGCCAGATAAGAAGACGCTGCATAAGACCGTCGGTATCAATATAAAGCTGAGAGTAGGGGGTGTTCGGAGAGTTACAAACGTAAGACCAAACGCGCTGACCGCCGTCTATAACCTCGTCTATTCTTTCCTTAAATGTCTTTTCGGGAGTATAGTCGAGGAAGCGGCCGTAGGATCTGTCGTCATCCCAGAAGCAGAGCTTCGGGCAGTGCATGTCAAGATAGGGGAGCATTTCCTCGAACTGGTCCTTGCCCTCGCCCATCTGAAGGTTGGTAAATATAGGAACGATCGATGGAATATCGGGAGCGAGCGAACGAAGATGGGTAACCTTCTGCTTGAAGGATTCAATAAGCTCATAAGTATGCGGCTCGTCGATCGAATAGAAGAGTGCCTTCTTGTGCCAATCGGGGTTGCTTCTGATCTTTGCTGTGCACGCGATAACTCTTTCGTCTTCATCATGAGGAAGCACGAACGACGTTACGCGGGGATCGGACATATATTCGTCGGCTCTGTCGTCGAGGAAATCGTAGGGGAGCTTATGAGGGCTCAAGCCGTTTTCAACGAAGAACTCGTAATACGTCTTATAAACGTCGGGGGACTGATCGTATTTTTTAACGTTATTAATGTTGATTCCACAAGCGGTAGCAAACGCCTTCTCGGTAGGGAGAGCAAAATTCCAAACGTGAAGCGCAACAGTAAGAATCTCAACGCTTCCGTTTTCCGAGATCTCAAAGGATGCGGCATAGTCGCCTGCCTCCACGGATTCAAATTCGAGGAAGAAGGGGAGCGAAATTCCCGCCTTAACCTCTACGGTCTCGCCGTTATAGGGGATGATCGGGTCGGTGTGCTGATGACCATCTATGGTAACGGTGTACGGCATATAATAAACGTTACACTTTACGCCGGGAGTAGCAGGCTTTACAGAAATAGCAGTATCGGTGTCACTGTTTACAACGAACTGACAGGTTTCCTTTCCGCCCTTCGTAAGAGAGAGCGAAAAGCTCTTCTTGAGCTCCGACGGTGCGGGCATGTCCGTTACGATCTTATCGTAGCCGTAAGTCATCCAAGTCTTCATAATTTTTCTCCTTATGATAAAAATCATAGTATTGCGTGCTTGCAGCATCACTTTTTTGAAGACATTTATATGCAAATCGGACACCGCAAAACACGTATGCGCGTACACGCCGCACAAAAGCTGTCTTCGGACAAATTCTATCACAATAGTTATAATTTGTCAAGAAATTTTGAGCGAATTTCAGTGTCAACATCAACAATTTTTCACCCATATTTTGGACATTGTTGACAACCCTATCGCCGCCCTTGTTTCTCCTTCTGATTTTAATTGCGGCAGCTCCTCTGCATATTGTTCTGTGTGACGGTATTGTCTGGGCATAAAAATTCCTCCTATGGCAGATATCTGTATTCTGCCATAGGAGGGTGTTTTTTCAATTATCCGTTTTTGACGGACTTGTGCATAACTGAGTAGCGGTTTTTCCTTTAATAAAACGTAGTTACGATCTCCTCAGGTGCCTCGCACTTTTCGGCTTTTACGCCGACAAGGACGGGACCGACCTTGCCGTAAAGCGGGCAATGCTTGACCGAAATATGAGCGTTAATTCTGTACCACTGACCCTTTTCGATGTCCTTTCCGCCGTTTTCGCAGAGAAGTCCCGAATAGGTAATATCGTCGGCACAGCAGGTCATTATCTGCCTGCCGATCACGAATTCGTCGGGCTTCAGCTTGTCGTTTTTCGTCGCCTGACCGATGAAGGTGACCTTCTTCGTGTCGTAGCTTTCCATACTGTCGGCGAGGTCACGATACCAGAGCGCGTAATCGCGGTCGGCGATCTCAATTACGTCAGCGTTTACGTCGAAGGGCAGGGGATCCTGGGTATCATCGAAAACGAAGGAGCCGTCGGCGCTTTCGTAAATAATATCGGTGCGGCGCGATACACCGCGAACGAGCTTGTGAAGCGCGTCGGTATCTGTCTCTGGCGAGCAGCGGTTAAAGACGGTAAGCTCGCAGAACGAAAGCTTGTCAACGACGAGATTTCGCATATTGGCGTTATAAAGCTCGACCGTGTTTGCATCAAAGAAATTCATTATCTGATAAATTATCCAGCTTCTCGGAACCGACGCAAAAAGATCGCTTACAAGCCACATTCCGTTGTATTCAAGGAGAATGCGCGTCGCCTTGTGCTTGCGGCGGAGCGCCTCGAGCTTGTCGGGATTAAGTCGGCTCTTGTCGTCGATAATCTCAACGAATACGTCGGGAAAAGCGAAAACCGAAGGATCGGGCTCAACCTCACCTTCCTCGCAAAGAAGCAAAAGAGTCCTGTCACCGTCCTTATAGAACTTCGGGTCGGAAAGCGTTTCGTTTATAAACGAGGTCTTTCCCGATTCAAGAAAGCCTGTAAAAAGATATACGGGATACTCGGTTGCGAACATAATTAACCTCTTTCAAAAAGATGGTGAAGACCGTGCTTATCAAGCCCCGTTCCGATTACGCAGAGCTTGCCCGTAATGTCGGACACGCCGTAACGAACGCTCTTTTCGCCCGGAACATAGTCAAAATGTATCCACTGTCCGTCTTCAGCCATAACGATACCCTTTGCGCGAAGAACCATTCCGAACTTGCCCGTCATAAGCTCGTCGAGGCAGTCCTCGATAGCCGATAGGGTGAACTTATCGGCAGTCTCGACGCCCCAGCTCGTAAACACGTCGTCGGCGTGATGATGACCGTGATGGTCGTGATGGTGATGTCCGTGACACTCACACTCGGGATCGTCACATTCGTGATGATGGTGCTCGTGCTCGTGGCAACCGCAGTCACAATCATCATCGTGATGGTGATGATGGTGCTCGTGACACTCACATTCGGGATCGTCACATTCATGATCATGATCATGATGACGGTGATGGTGATGCTCGTGCATAAGCTCGTGCAAACGCTCTTCAAGGGTGTCCTTGCTCTCAGCGGCGGAAAGAATCGCCTTGCCGTCAAGCTGATCCCAGGAAGTCGTAACTATCGGCGCGTGCTCGTTTGCGCCTCTGATTATCTCGATACATTCCTTCAGCTTGTCCTCGCGGATGCCGTCGGTACGCGAAAGCACGATAGCCGAAGCGTGCTCTATCTGATTGCGGTAAAATTCCGCAAAATTCTTCATATACATTTTACATTTCATCGCGTCGATAACGGTGCAAACAGCCGAGAGGGAAAGCTCGGGGACTCCCGCGCCCTCGACAGCATTTATAACGTCGGAGAGCTTACCGACACCCGACGGCTCGATAACTATCCTGTCGGGAGAAAATTCCTCAGCTACCTTCTTCAGCGCCTGACCGAAATCACCGACGAGCGAGCAGCAGATACAGCCCGAGTTCATCTCGGTTATCTCAATTCCTGCTTCCTTAAGAAATCCGCCGTCGATACCGAACTGACCGAATTCGTTTTCGATAAGAACGATCTTCTCGCCCGAATATGCTTCCTTTATGAGCTTCTTAATAAGCGTGGTCTTGCCCGCGCCGAGAAAGCCCGAATATATATCTACCTTTGTCATAATTTGCCTCCAAAAAATATTTCCGATAGACTATTATATCACCTTTTGAATGCAACTTCAAGCGATAAAGAAAATTTGTTACATTTTTGTTCTTCGATTGACAAGAGTGAAAAGGGGTAGTATAATGTAAGATATATTACTATACTTAACGGAGACCTCATAAAATGAAAAAGACAATTAAAAAGGTAATTATCGCTCTTTTTGCTATCATACTGTGCGTCAGCGCAGTATCCTGCGGAGATAAGGACGACTTCGTTCCCGCAGGCTACAAGAGAGCGTCGAGTAAAAAGGCTGACCACATCCTCTACGTTCCCGAGGGCTGGGTGGTCGATATGTCGACGGGAGTAACGACGGCGAGAGTGTCGAAAACAGACACGACCAATATCTCGTTTATGAGCTTCGAGCTTGACGGGTCGAAGCTTAATTCCGAAAGCACCGACGGTGAAACGGGGGAAAAAAGCACGCTTGACAAATTCTGGGACTATTACAGTGCGGAATTTGTGAGGACCTTCCCCGATATGAAGTACGACGAAAACGGAAACGGCGCGAATATGCTCGTTTCAAAGCTTGCGGCGAAGAAATATACCTATACCGCAACGGTAACGGGAGCAGAGTATAAGTTTATGCAGATAGTCGTTATCAAGGGCGAAACTGTATATCTTCTTACCTACACGGCAAAGGCGGAGCTTTTTGATAAACACCTTGATACCGTCCTCAAGATCGCAGGATATATCGAGATCAAATAATGAACGAGATTTATTTTGACAACAGTGCGACAACGCGCGTGCTGAAAAGCGCGGCAGACGCGGCGTATAAGGCAATGACCGAGGAATACGGCAACCCCTCGTCGGTACACGGCAAGGGCGTGGCGGCACAGAATATCCTTGCGGAAGCAAGACAGGCAGTCCTCTCATCGCTCGGAGTTCGTCCGCGCGGTAATTACACCGTTTTCTTCACGGGAAGCGGTACAGAGGCGGACAATATGGCAATTTCGGGCGTGTTAAACGCTAAAAATTACCGCTTCAAGCCGAAAATAATAACGACGGACAGCGAGCATCCTGCGGTTCTTTCGCCGATAGCGGAGGCCGAGAAAAACGGTGCCGACGTCGTCCGCCTTTCGACTAAGGGCGGAGTAATAGATATCAACGAGTTGATCTCTGCTCTTACCCCCGAAACGGTGCTTGTCTCTATTATGCTCGTAAATAACGAAACTGGCGCGCTTTACGACGTTAAAAATATCTTTGCCGAAGTAAAAAAACGCTGTCCGAACGCGCTTACGCACTGCGACGCGATCCAGGCGTATATGAAGCTTCCGATAAATATTTCAAAGCTCGGATGCGACCTTATGACGGTAAGCGCACATAAGATAGGCGCACCGAAGGGCGTGGGAGCGCTTATATGCGAAAATACGCTTCTGACGAAAAAGCAGATAAGCCCCGTAATATTCGGCGGCGGTCAGGAGCAGGGACTTCGTTCGGGAACCGAGAATCTTCCCGGAATTGCGGCGTTCTCTACGGCAATATCGGAGCATAAGAATAGTATAAACGAAAATTACGAATACGTATCTTCTCTGCGCGAAAAGCTCGTGTCGCGTCTTCCCGAAGGAGTTAACGTTAACGTGCCAAATGGCGAATATCTGCCGCATATAATCAGCTTGACGGCAGACGGCGTTAAGAGCGAGGTTCTCGTCCGTGCGCTGTCGGCGGAGGGGATATATATTTCCGCAGGCTCCGCCTGCTCGTCGAAGAAGCTTAAAACGAGCACGGTGCTGACGGCGTTTGGCCATACGCCCGACAAGGCGGATTCGACCGTCCGCGTCAGCATTTCTCCCGAAAACACGGCTTCCGAAATCGAAATTTTCGCGAAGAGCTTGAACGAAACACTGAGTAAGCTTGTAAGAAAGAGATAATATGAAGAACTTTAACGGCAAAAAGGTTACTGTAATAGGACTCGGAATCTCGAATACACCCCTTATCCCGTGGCTTCTTTCGCGCGGTGCTATCGTTACCGCAAGGGATAAAAAGGAATTTGACAACCTCCCCGAAGCGCTCAAGGAATATAAAGATCAAGGCGTGAATTTCGTTTGCGGAGAGGGATATTTATCGAATATCGACGCGGATATTATCTTCAAAGCCCCGGGGCTCCGCTACGACCTGCCCGAGATTTCTGCGGCAGTCGAAAAGGGCGCTATCCTGACGAGCGAAATGGAGCAGTTTTTTGAGGACTGCCCTTGCAAAATAATCGGTGTCACCGGCTCTGACGGTAAAACGACGTCAACGACGCTTATCTATAAATGCCTTTGCGAGCAGTACGGAATAGATAAGGTGTTTGTCGGCGGGAACATAGGAAAGCCGCTTCTTCCCGAGGTCAAAAATATGGACGAAACCTGCTTTGCAGTCGTCGAGCTGTCGTCCTTCCAGCTTCATACGATGAAGCATTCACCCGATATCTCGCTCATTACAAACCTCTCGCCGAACCACCTCGATTACCACAAGGGTATGGAGGAATACGTCGAGGCGAAGAAAAACATATACATGAACGCAAAGCCAGGCTCGGTTCTTGTGCTGAACGGCATAAACGAGGTCACGAAAAACCTCGGCTCTGACGCGCCCGAGGGCGTTGAAGTCCGTTATTTCTTAAATGGCTACGCAAGGGTAGAAAACGGAAAGATCACAGTACAGGGCAGAGAAGTGCTGAAAACAGACGATATCCTCATCCCCGGTAAGCACAATATCGAAAACTACTGCGGAATAATCTGTGCCCTCAACGGTATCGTCGACGACGCGGTGTTTGAAAAGATCGCAAAGACCTTCGGCGGAGTGGAGCATCGAATCGAGCTTGTCCGCCGTCTGAACGGCGTAAGCTACTATAACAGCTCGATAGACAGTTCACCTACAAGAAGCGCCGCGGCGCTTAATTCCTTTAAGGAAAAGGTCATAGTCATCTGCGGCGGATACGATAAGAAGATACCGTTCGAGCCGCTTGCCGACGTGCTTCTAAACAAAGCAAAAACGGTAGTCCTCACGGGCGTGACCGCGCAGAAGATAAAGGACGCGCTCATAAATCACAAGAATTATACCGAAAACGCAATAAAAATCATCGAAAAGCCCGACTTCAAGGACGCGGTCATAGCGGCACATAACGAGGCAAAGGACGGCGACACGGTTCTTCTTTCTCCCGCCTGCGCGAGCTTCGACGCATTCCCGAATTTTGAGGTCAGGGGAAATACCTTCAAGGAAATCATAAAAAACCTATGATAAAAAAACTTATTAGACCACTTCTTCCGAAGCGCGAAAAGAATGCAAATAAAAGCACCTTCGGCACGCTCACCGTCGTCGGCGGCTCGAAAAAATACCGCGGCGCGCCGATGCTCTCCTGTGAAGCCGCGCTTCGAAGCGGCGTCGGCATCTGCCGCCTTGCTTCGATAGAAAAGGTAATACAGTCAGCCGCCTCGCGTCGCCCCGAAACAGTTTTTCAGCCGATAGATGAAAACATAAACGGCGCAATGAGCGCGGACAGCTTTGTTTCGAAAATAAAGCATATAGTGAAAAGCAACGCAATTCTCGTCGGTAACGGAATGACCGATTGCTATGACACTGAGGCGATTGTCAGCGCACTGATAAATAATTACGAAAACACGTTGATAATCGACGCCGACGGGCTTAATTCTATCAAGACCTGTCCCGAAAAGCTCGCGAGTGCAAAGAAAACGCCGATAATAACGCCGCACGTCGGTGAAATGTCGCGTTTGATGAAGACGAGCATTTCGGAAATAAAAGACAGCCGCGAAAAAACGGCTCTTGAGTTTTCAAAAAAATACAACTGCGTGACGGTGCTCAAGGACTCGGTAACAGTCATTGCCTCGCCGGAGGGTAAATGTATGACCCTTGACCGCGAAAATTCCGCGCTCTCCAAAGGCGGCTCGGGTGACGTCCTTGCGGGCATTATCGCATCGCTCTCGGCGCAGGGACTATCTCCCTACGACGCCGCGCTCTGCGGAGCTATCATTCATAGCGAAGCAGGAATAGCCGCATCGAGCGTTATGGCAGAGGAAAGCGTGCTTCCGAGCGACATTATAGCCTGTCTGTCTAACGTATTTAAGGAGTTAAGAAATTAAATGAAGCTGATAATTGCATCCGATATACACGGCTCGGCGTACTACTGTAAAAAGCTCGTCGAGGTAATAAAAAGCGAAAATCCCGATAGAATTCTTCTCCTCGGAGATATACTCTACCACGGCCCCCGCAACGACCTGCCGAGAGATTATGCACCCAAAGAGGTCATTTCAATGCTCAATCCCCTCTCGGACAAGCTCGTCTGCGTGCGCGGTAACTGCGATACCGAGGTCGACCAGATGGTGCTTGATTTCGACGTATTGAGCGACAGCGCCGTTATCTACGACGGAGACGTCGAAATTTTCGCAACACACGGCCACAAATATCCCCCCGAAAATCCGCCTAAAATAAAGAACGGCGCGTATCTTCTCGGCGGACATACTCATATCGCCGAAAGACGCGATATGGGCTCCTTCACCTATATAAACCCCGGCTCCGTCTCAATACCGAAGGGCGGAACACAGCGCGGCGGACTTATATACGAAAACGGCGTCTTTACGACCTTTACTCTTGAAGACTAAGCTGAAAAAGCTTCGCTATGGCGAAGCTTTTTCTTATCAGGCTCAAAAATCAGCGTGCGCTTGCTTGAAGCACGTCGTTCATACGGTTTATCTTTCCGAACCCAAAGCCCTCTCCCACGTCGGAGAGGGGTGACGCATAAAGCAGACCGTACCTTATTTTTTCCTTGCCGAATCGGACGTTTATCTTATCCATCACGCGGTCGAGCGCCTCGCGTCTGACGGTGTCGCAGGGATCGGTGAACAGGTCTATCTGACAGGGCGAGCACGACGGAATGAGACCGTTCAGCTCGACCGTGACCGACCGAAGCGGAGAATCAAGCCCGTGCTTTTCACACATAAGAGAGTATGCGCACTTTGCTATGACGGAATAGCTGTAGGTAGGCATATCAAGACGGCACTGATACCGACGCGTCACGAGCTTGTTATCCCGCAGCGCTATACCGACCGTGCACGCTTTCATGTTCAACGCAAGAAGCCGATGGCCGAGTTCCTCACAAAGGGCGAGAATAACGGTCTTGATTTCTTCGCGAGTGTGAAGATCGCGCGCGGTAGTCGTGCCGTGACTCATACTCTTTATCGGCTCGGCGTTTTCCTCAGAAACGACGGGGGAATTATCCCTGCCGTTTGCGATCTCGATAAGCCTCAGGCCGTTTATGCCGAGCGCACCCTTGAGCATCGGCGGGTAAGCGCGGGCGAGCTGTCCGATCGAGTGTATACCGAAGCGCGAAAGCGTGGAGGCGGTCGATGGACCGACGCCTATCAACTCGGACACCGGCAGATCCCATATTTTTTCTCTGAACGTATTGTGAGGAATGGTCGTCACGGCGTCGGGCTTTTTCATATCCGAGCCGAGCTTCGCAAAAACCTTATTGAAGGATACGCCGACCGAAATTGTCAGCCCGAGCTCGCGTTTTATCCGCTCGCGGATATCGTTTGCAATCTTTTCGCCGTCTCCGAAAAGGGCGTGGCTGCCCGTTACGTCAAGCCAGCATTCGTCGGCGCCGAACGGTTCTACGAGGTCAGTATAGGACAGATATATCTCCTTAGCTAAGCCCGAAAAGTAAATGTAATCGTCGTAGTGCGGCTCGACCGTTATGAGATCGGGGCATTTGTTTTTCGCCGAAAAGACGGGTTCACCCGTTTTGATGCCGTACTTTTTGGCAACGTAGTTTTTGGCAAGCACGATGCCGTGCCGCTCCTCTACGCTGCCGCAGACCGCAACGGGAAGGGAAAATAGCCGAGGGTCCTTGCGGCACTCGACCGACGCAAAAAAATTATTCATATCACAGTGTAAGACAGTCCTCACGGAATCACCCCCATTGTCTTGATTTTAACACGAACAAGCGTTCTCTGTCAATAGAAAAGAAAACATTTGTTCGGAAAATATTGGCACACATCTCGTTTTCTTAATAACTTTACGGTATCTATTGAAATATATTACCATTTATGGTACAATTACCGTTGGAATCTCAAATTGAAACGGAATTTCGCAACAGACCTCTCCGAAGGCGGTCTGTCCATCAATTTAGAATTAACAAACAGGTAAAATGAAACACGAATTAAAGAAAGAAAAAACAGTTAAAAGCGGAAAAACGAAGCTGAAGCTGCTTGCAAATTTTCTTAAGGGAAGCAAGTGGTTTTTTGCCGTCAGTATCGTGTCGTCGCTCATCGTTGCTTTGATAGATACGGTAAATCCGCAGATTATCCGTTATACGGTCGACTGCGTTTTAGGCAACAAAAAATCCGATCTGCCGAAATGGGGAAACGCCATCGTCGAAAAGCTCGGCGGAGTAGAGGCGTTAAGAGACAACCTCTGGATACTTGCAGCCGCGGTAATGATAGTCGCGACGGCTATGGCGGTGTTCCGTTATATTCAGAGAATGTCGACGGCAAAGGGCTCGCAAACGCTCGTTGAAAGAATGAGAAATCTTCTCTTCGACCATATTCAGACGCTTCCGTTCTCTTGGCATATGAAAAATCAGACGGGCGACGTAATTCAGCGCTGTACCTCCGACGTTGAAACGGTTAAAAATTTTCTCTCGGAGCAGCTTATCGGAATGATGCAGATAATTTTGCAGGTCATTCTCTCTCTCATTATGATGTACAGTATGCACATCAAGCTGTCGATCGTCGCGACGGTATCAATGCCTCTGATAATACTTTACTCAGCTTTGCTCGGTAAAAAGATAGGTCAAAAGTTCAAGGAATGTGACGAAGCGGAAAGCGCACTTTCCGCCGCAACGCAGGAAAACCTGACCGGCGTGCGCGTCGTCCGCTCATTCGGACGCGAAAAGCACGAGATCGACCGATTTGAGAAGCTCAACCGCAATTATCTCAATAAATGGCTCAGCTTCTCACGCCTTTCCTCATGGTTTTGGGGACTCTCCGACCTTTTCGCGGGACTTCAGGTAATGATAATAGTCGTCCTCGGCGTTTACTTCTGCGTATACGACGGAATGACCTCGGGCGACCTTATCGCATTCATATCGTATAACGCGATGCTCTCGTGGCCGATACGCCGCCTCGGAAGAATGATATCGGAAATGAGCAAGGCAAGCATATCGCTTGACCGCCTTTCCTATATTCTGGATTCCGAGTCGGAAAAGGATAGGAAAAACGCGTCGGAGCCGACCATTGACGGCGACATTGCATTCGATAACGTCAGCTTTGCATACGATAACTGCCCCGAGCTTCTGCACAATATATCGTTCACAGCAAAAGCGGGAAGCACCGTCGGAATAATCGGCGGTACGGGCTCGGGAAAATCTACGCTTATGCACCTTCTCGGCCGTCTATACGACCTGCCCGACGACGGAAGCGGCGGCAGGATAACGATCGGCGGAACCGATATCAAGGACATAAAGGCAAAGCATATAAGAAAAAATATCGGCATAGTCCTTCAGGAGCCCTATCTCTTCTCGCGCACGCTTGCAGAGAATATCGCGATAACGAAGGAAGCTGTCAATATGGAGGAAATTCGCGAGGCGGCGGCGACCGCCTGCCTTGACGAAACTATAATGTCATTTGCCGACGGCTACGATACCTTCGTCGGAGAAAAGGGCGTAACGCTCTCGGGCGGACAAAAGCAGAGGGCGGCGATTGCCCGTATGCTGACGCAAAACGCTCCGATAATGGTCTTTGACGACTCGCTTTCGGCAGTCGACGCCGAGACCGACGCGAAGATAAGAAGTGCGCTGTCGAGCAAGCTTGGTGACAGCACGGTGTTCATAATCTCGCACAGAACCGCAACGATAATGAACGCCGATCTGATAATCGTTCTCGACCACGGCAGGGTCGCCGAAATGGGTGACCACGCCTCTCTTATGAAAACGGAAAACGGCATCTATAAGCGAATCTACGATATACAGATGCGTGATCCCGACGACGAAGAAAAGGAGGCGGAATAATGAGTAAGCAGAAGAAAAAGGAACAGTCTTATACGCATCTTCCGTACCTCGGGCTCCCGAAGCTTCTCCCCTATTTCAAGCCGTACAGAAAACGCCTTTTGCTTATGCTCGCATTTGGCGTTGTAAGCAGTCTTGTCGATATATCGGGACCGCTTTTCCAAAGATACGCGATCGACAATTACGTTGCAAAGGGCGTCCTTGACACCCTGCCGATATTTATAACCGTATACGTTTTGACACTTGCCGTTCAGGTTGCGGCAAACGTATTTTCGATATATTCGGCAGGACACGTTGAAATGCATATCGGATACGATATGAAAAAGCTCTGCTTCAATCATCTGCAGACGCTATCGTTTTCGTATTTCAACCAAAACAGCGTCGGATATATCCATTCAAGAGTAATGTCGGATACCGCGCGGATCGGCGAGCTTGCGTCGTGGGCGCTGATGGACAGCGTGTGGCAGATATCGTATATCGTCGGTGCTGTCGCCGTAATGTTCTCAATAGACGCAGGCCTTGCCCTCGCGGTCGTTACCGTAATGCCGATAGCGGCGATCCTTATCGCGCTTTGCACCAATAAGCTGACGGTTCTTAACAGAAGCGTCCGCGAGCTTAACTCGAAAATTTCAAGCGATTACAATGAGGCTATAACGGGCGCAAAAACGATAAAAACGCTCGTCGTTGAGGAAAAGATATCGAAAGAATTTAAGGAAGACACGAAAAAAATGAACCGTATGACGGTATCCGTCACGCGGTTCAGGACGCTTTTATGGTCGAGCGTATCGTTTTTCTCGTCGGTGGCACTTGCGCTCGTGCTTTGGCGCGGCGGAATTCTGACGCTCGAGCAGGCGTTTGCGGTCGGAAAGCTGTCGGCGTTTATGTCGTATGCATTGGGACTTCTTAATCCGCTCCTCTGGATAATAGACATAATCAGCACCGTTATCAATACGAGAGTAAACATAGAGCGTGTAACGAAGCTGCTTGAAACAAAGTCCGACGTTACCGATACTCCCGAGGTCATCGAAAAATACGGCGATAATTTTGATCCTAAAAAGGAAAATTGGGAGCCGATACACGGCGATATCGCCTTTGATAACGTATCGTTCACCTACCCCGACGGCGAGGAGCAGGTGCTTGAAAGCTTCTCGCTCGATATCCCGATGGGAACGCGCGTGGCGATAGTAGGTGAAACGGGCGCGGGCAAATCGACGCTTGTAAATCTCGTCTGCCGACTGTACGAGCCGACCGAGGGACGGGTGCTCGTTGACGGGCGCGACCTGCGCGAAAGATCTCAGCTCTGGATGCACTCAAACATCGGCTACGTTCTTCAGGCACCGCACCTTTTCTCGGGCAGTATAAAGGAAAATCTCCGCTACGGCAAGCCCGACGCTACCGACGAGGAAATGTGGGAAGCACTCCGCACGGTTTCTGCCGATAAGGTCGTCGAAAAGATGGATAAAGGGCTTGACAGCGAGGTCGGAGAGGGCGGAGACCTGCTTTCGACAGGTGAAAAACAGCTCATTTCCTTCGCTCGCGCAATAATCGGCGACCCGAGAATCCTTATTCTCGATGAAGCAACCTCATCAGTCGATACGATGACCGAGCAGATAATCCAGAAGGCACTTACCAAGGTGACGAAGGGCAGAACCTCCTTCATCATCGCGCACCGCCTCTCAACTATCCGCGACGCCGACGTCATAATCGTCGTAAAGGACGGAAAGATAGTCGAGCAGGGAACTCATAAAGAGCTGATGAAAATGAAGGGCTACTATAACTCCCTCTATACCCGTCAGTACGAAAAAGAAGCAATACAGGGAATCATATAAAGAAAGCTCAGAGCCAATCGGCTCTGAGCTTTTGTCATATCCTATGCGCCTGTGGCAGCAAAATACGATTTTAAGGTGTCGATTTGTTCATCGGATACGAAAAGGGTTCTGTCTTTTATTTCGTCATAGAATTCCCCGGTATCCAAGTTATACGTGATAATAAGTTCGCCTGACTTAAAACTGTAAGGACGGTATGTTTTATACTCTCCTGGCTCCCATTGACCTTCTTGCCATAGCGATATTACGTATTCCTTTTGCTCGTCAGACAGAACGACGAAATATTCAGGATAATCTTTACATGTCAGTTCAATTTTTTCGATTTTTGAAAAGTCTACCTCTTTGCTTATGGGAGCACCGCCATTAGGACCGACACATGATGTCAAGACGAATACCAATGCGAAAATCAATATTGTTCTAATTACCTTCATATGATTTACCTCTCGCGCAATATGCGCTTCATCAGTCGATTATTAGATCCAACGGTACGAGCAGAGATATTACAAATCCGGACGTTTCGTGCCCGTTTCGTATAAATTTTGGAACAACGGAGCAATCAAGATAATATTCGCCGTTATATACGGTCAGATAATCGTAATCTCCGTATTTTTTAAACGATACGTATTTACTGTCGTTAGTGTCGTATATACTCCTTAGCTTTGCTTCTATAATGTCGTTAAGCTTATCTTCGTTTACGGTAAAGTTGCGCTTTTCGTCAGGCAGGTCATATATATATAAGCCGGTAACGCCGCCGTCATCAAATACTGCCACATAAAGGTAATCTATACCGTACTTGCCTTCCATATTGTAGAATAAGAAGCCGTATGAACCAAACCCCTCCTTACTTTCACGTTGCTCGGGTAATTTGATGAACTCATATTGAGACAGATCTCTTATCTTTTCGAGCTCCGGTCTGAGCTTTGTCAACACTTCCTCAGGAGTCGCGGTCTTAGAAATATCGAGCGTTATATACTTATAGCGGATCCGATTTAAATTTCCGTTCATGTCGATATCAATAACTTTGCTATCGTCACCATCAACACAATATCTATAGACCAGCTTGTCGCCCAGCGGGAAATAAGCAGTATCCTTGTACGTTAAGCTCAGGTTGATGTCGTTCAGCGTGATATTATTCGTCGTTTGAACGGTGGTTTCAACTGTCAATACGGGATCGGCAGAAATCAAATTGGTGTGGTTGAAGTCTTTTTCTGCAGAATATTGTCCGTCATCAATCTCAAGGATTCTGCTTAAAAAGTCGTCGTTCATCTTGCTATCGGCTTTTTTGTTGCATCCGCAAATAGAAAACACAAGCAATACTGCCAAAAATACGGAAATAATTCTAGTCATATTAAAAACTCCTTTCATCAAGGGCACGGAACAAGTTGCCCAGAACCCATTAAATTTCTATTTGAATCGACTGTAGTAAAAAGGCTTGGATGTCGGTTAAAGTTGTTTATTAAGTATTCATCAGCTGCATTCATAGCAACCTGTAAAGTTGCTCCCTCTGAAAGCGAGAGCATAAATGCAGTTGTCCACATGTTTGTTTCAGTAACATAAACACTAACAGTGAAGCCCAGCACGGCATCCGCTCCTTTGCTATAAATAGCGTTTACTAAGTTATTTGCTCCACTACCACCTTTGCCGGTTTCACATGCGCCCAAATACACGAATCTAAGATTATTAAAAGCAGAAGAACCTAAACTGTTAATATCTGAGATTGTCAAATAACCATCACTTACGGTGATGCTTGTTTGGGAACCATGAGTGATGCAAGAAAAAACGGAAGTAGATGACAGATTAACGAGAGCATCATCCTTCGATAGATAGGTATATGCATAACCATTCATATCGGCATTGTCTTGAAGTGCGACACTGACGGAGCTTATAATGGGCGGCATATCCTCATCCCCTTCCTCTTTCCCAAGGTACATGAGCGTGTAATCTTTTTGTTTGTGAAGAATCCACTCATCACGATAACTGTTATTATCGATATAATCGCCTTGAATAAGCTTTGCTCCGTTTGTGGTGTTCGACGTTGAGGTGGCGAGAACGTAGTCTTTTGCTTCGCCTGTCTTGGGTATGATTTTATACGCACCGTTTTGCGTTAGTTCGATTCTCCATTTCATTCCGTCGGTTAAAGTACCTGTTCGCAGGACTATATTAACGTCAAGACCTGTGGAGTCGTTTTTTACTCCCAGATAATATGGAGTAGAAGAATTATTTGATCTTATGGAATAATAACCGTCTCCAAGATAATTAAAGACCCATTTCTGAGAGTTTCCGCCGTGGAATTGCCATTGATGAATGGTTGTTCCCGAAGCCATTGTCGGTCCCTTGATGTCTGCATAAGACCCCGTTTGCTTATTCCTTAAAAAGTACGTTCCGTTTTCCAAAATAAGATCACTTGATACCGTTACCTCGCATCTCGCCGTCGTAACTCCCAGAAGACCCAACTCCGAGCTGTATATTGCCGTAATGGTGGCGGTTCCGGCTGAGCATCCAATTACGTAACCGTCGTCTGACACCGTGGCAACTGTTTCATCGCTCGAAGTCCACCCAACGGTTGCGTTAGGATCCGCTTCATTATCTATTGATGCTGTAAGAAGCAGACCTTCTCCTCGCTTTATTGAAGCCGAAGTGTCTGATATAGTTATGTATATCGGAACAGGCGGGAGTCTCAAAGAAGTATTATTCGGAGTTTCAGAAAAAACAACGTTATTAATGCTGAATAATGAAAGTAAAATGCTGATTGTAATGAACAGTGATATAAATCTTTTTTTCATAGAATACCCTCCGTGTCAAAAAACTCGTATGCGTTAATGCAAGGGTACTTATCCCTTGCTGCTTAACTAACGAATTTCGGGTAGTATTCTGCGAAGGGTATTTGACTTTTATAATAAGCTGTCGTGACCTTCATACGATTTACCTCTTTCAAGATAATAATATCACACTTTGAATTTGTTGTCAATAAATTGTAGCTCGATTTGCCGTTTTTTGTCAACTTGCACAAAAACAACCAATTAAAAACGGCTGATAGCTCAGCCGTTTTTAATATTCGGTTTTCCGTTGTAAATCACGAGCAACCGCCCGCTTTCAAGCGATATTTTCGCTTTTTTTCCGATAAAGTGATTGCTTACGCCAAGCGGAAACGACGGCGAAAGGGTAATGTTCTCCGCCTCGTATTTAAGCCCTGAAATGCTGACTCCGCGAGCGTCACCGCCAAAGGCAAATACAGAGCATCTGCCGACGTTCTCTGCTGCAAGCACGATACTGTCTGAAATTACCGTCGCGGTCGTAATCCCGTCGGTCAAAAATGCGTTCACGCCGTTTTGCTTTGCATAAAGAAGCGTTTGCAGATTAGCCACCGTATGGTCAAGCTCACCGCCCAAGCCCCCCGAAATTATGACGGTGTCGTAACCGAGCGATATCGCTTCCTTGAGTGCAAGCATAGTGTCGGTGTCGTCCTTTTCGACGGGGAAGATCTGTACGTTTTCTCCCAACGGACGTTCCCCGAGCGAATCGAAATCACCGATTATGAGGTTGGGCGTAATTCCTGCTTTATTAAGCTTCTCTATCCCCGCATCGGCGGCAATAATAAAAGCCTCGTTTTCAATATAAAGCTCCGACGGCCCCGCGCCGACAATACAGCAAAGCTTCATAACAATTCTCCGTTTCATCTGATTATAAATATTATATCACCAAAATCTCCCCCTTGCAATACAAAAAACGCATATATACTTGATAAGCGGGGGAAAATATGGTATTATAAGGGAAAGTAACATCGTTTTGTGCGGACGGTCGAGGACACCCGTTCCTACGAATAACGTGTAAAATCTTCCTTCAATCGAAAGGGGTTTCCAAAGGGGAAAACGTGTAAACAATTTGCTTTGCAAATTTTTGCGGTTTGCCCCTTGGCGTGTTTCTTTGCGAGCGTCTCTTTTCACGAGAAAAGAAATGCGAAAAAGTCAAGAAAGAGGAAAAATATGAGATCATACGAACGCTTTCTAAAATACATTACCTATTCCACCGCATCATCCGAAACCACGGGCGTCACCCCCAGCACGAAGGGTCAGCTCGTTTTTGCAAAAGTCCTGAACGATGAGCTTCTTTCAATGGGCATAAAATCGACCTATAACGACCTCGGCTACGTTTATGCCGTGATACCCGCAACGAAGGGCTGTGAAAACGTGCCCGCGATTGGCTTCATCGCACACATGGATACCTCTCCCGAATTCAGCGGCGAGGGCGTAAATCCGCAGGTGATAGAGAATTACGACGGAAACGACATCGCTCTCGGCGAAAGCGGACGCTTCCTTAAGGTAAGCGACTTTCCGCACCTTAAAAATCTCGTAGGCAAGACCCTCATCACCACCGACGGAAATACCCTTCTCGGCGGTGACGATAAAGCAGGAATTGCCGAAATAATGACGATGGCAGAGATCTTGATCGAAAACGATCTCCCCCACGGAAAAATATGCATCGGCTTCACTCCCGACGAGGAAATCGGAGAAGGCGCAGACCACTTCGACGTGCCGTTCTTCGGCGCAGATTTCGGCTATACGGTCGACGGCGGCGGTGTCGGCGGAGTTGAATACGAAAACTTCAACGCATCGGGCGCGACCGTTAAGATCAAGGGCTTCTCCGTCCACCCCGGAAGCTCGAAGAATACAATGATAAACGCATCTCTTGTCGCAATGGAGTTCAATTCAATGCTCCCCGCCTGCGACACACCGAGAAACACCGAGGGCTATGAGGGCTTCTTCCATCTGACCGATATGAAAGGCGAAACCTCTGAGGCAACCCTTTCATATATCGTGCGTGACCACGACGCGCATAATTTCGAGATCAGAAACGAAACGCTCCGCCATATAACCAAGCTTCTTAACGACAAGTACGGTGAAGGCACCGTTACTCTTGAAATAAAGGAGCAGTACCGCAATATGGCGGAAATGGTACGCCCGCACTATCATATTGTGGAAAGTGCTATCAAGGCGGCTGAAAATATCGGCGTTACGCCCGAGGTCTACCCGATAAGAGGCGGTACCGACGGTGCACGTCTCTCCTTTATGGGACTTCCTTGCCCGAACCTCGGTACGGGCGCTTATGCAGGACACGGCCCGTATGAGCACGCGGTGACCGAGGAAATGGATCAATGCGTCGATATACTTCTTGAAATAGTCAGAATTTATTCGGAAGGAAAATAATGAAAGCTTCAAACGCAATTTTTCTTGCCTTGGCGGGATGCGGTGTTGCGGCACTCTCATATTTCGCATTAAGCGAAAAAATGTCGCTCAAAACCTACCCAATATACAGCGGGAAGATCAAAACACCCGTTAAAATACTGCAAATATCGGATCTTCACAGCTCAAATTACGGCTGCGAAGGCTCGGAGCTTATCGAAGCGGTGACGAATATCGACCCCGACATCATTGTTATGACGGGTGATATTCTCGACGACTGCGCCCCAAACGGTGCCTGCTTCAGATTCCTCAAGAAGCTCGCGGCTCTCTATCCTTGCTATTACGTCAGCGGTAATCACGAGGTCTATACGCATCTCACCGACGCAATAAAGGAAAAGCTCGTTTCCTACGGAATAATTGTTCTTGAGGGCGAGGTCCGGACGGTAGATATAGGAGAGCAAAGCATCGTTATCGGCGGCGTTGACGACCCGATAGCGTTGCCCGATAAAAGCGGGCGTCTGTGGGAGGATCAGCTTACCGACTGCGGAAGAAGCCTCGACGGCGAATGCTTCAGTATCCTGCTCAGCCACCGCCCCGAGCTGATAAGCTATTACGAGGAAACTCCTTTTGACCTTGTTTTTACAGGACACGCGCATGGCGGTCAGGTCATAATTCCGAAGCTGGTAAACGGTCTGTACGCTCCGCATCAGGGGTTGTTGCCAAAATATGCGGGTGGAGAATATATAATGGCAAACGGCGGCAAAATGATAGTGAGCCGCGGGCTTTCAAAGCTTATTCGTCCCCGTGTATTCAACCGTCCCGAGCTTGTCTTGGCAACCCTTCTTCCGTCGGGAGAAAAGGAATGAAGGCAGCTTTAATTCTGCTTATCTGTCTGCTTCTTGCATCGTGTCGGAGCGGCAGTCTGATGACGATATATTCAGAGGGCGAAACGACCGTTGCGGCAACGACAGGAGCCGTTACCGAGCCGTCCGAATTGCCCGTCGGATCGCTCAAGGTAGTTTCACTTACCGAAACGGTGTCTGCCGGTAAAAAAGCGACAGTCACGGTCAAGGGTCTTCCGAATACCGAATATTCGATAACCGTGACCTATTCAAAGGTCAGCGAGGCGGGCGGACTTGAACCTAAATGTACGGACGGAGAGGGAGTAGTCAGCTGGACGTGGCGGGTCGGAAACAAAACGAAGCAGGGAAAATATACGATAGAAATTCAGTCTCGAACCGAAAAAATAACCCTGTATTTTAACGTAACGGCTGCCGAGACGGAACAGTAATAAAATAAGACGCTTCAGCATAATCTGTATCAAAAGCTTAACGCCGAATGGCGGGAAGGGAAGGATACGGAATGCTGACCGAAACAGTGGCCGCCGAGAGATGTCAGCTTCTCGGCAAATACATAGTAAAAACGGGAGCGACTGTCCGTGCCGCCGCCGCGGCGTTCGGGATAAGTAAGTCGACCGTTCATAAGGACATAACGGAAAAGCTTGAGAAGATAAACCCGTCCTTATACCGCTTGGTAAAGGAGGTCCTCGACAAAAACAAGTCGGAGCGCCATATAAGAGGCGGCGAGGCGACGAAGGAAAAATATAAAAATCTGAAAAAGCATCAGTTCAATAAAAATTAACAAAAAAGACACCCGCGCGGGTGTTTTTTTGTTGACTAATGTGGTTAGTTGTGGTACAATTAAAAACGTAAACTCAATATTCAAGGAGACACATTATGAAAAAGTTTTTGATCTTCATTCTTGCTCTTTGTATGGCTCTCCCCCTCGTCGCCTGTGACAAGGACAATAACGGCGGAGGCATAAAAGGCGATGCCTATACCGCGCGTCACGCACACCTTTACCCTTACGCGAGCTTCTATACCGATTACGACTATTCGGTAGTTATCGACGGCACAAAAGCGGAGCTTGTCCAGATTGCCTACGAAGGAGACACGAATGACGACGGAGCTTATACCGCGGCTGAAAAAACGAGAATGACGGGTACCGTCAAGCTCGAGGACGGATATTACGTCGTTACCGTTAAGAAGCTCTATAACTCCGTAAAGATTGACGGCGCGGGCGCAAATACGTACAAAAATGAAATGATCCAAAACGCGCGCGATGCGATTGCGGACATCGACAAAGATAATCCCAATTACAAGAATTATGTAGCTCGCTACGAGCTGATGATCGACCTTTACAGCGGTAAAGAGGTCGACGCTACTTCTATGACTTTGAGCGAATTCGATTCAGTCGTTTATAAAGTCAAGCTCGACGACAAGAACGGCAAGATCACCGAGATGGTGATGCTGGCAGACGGAAATTCGATGGGCGGATACACATTTGAGTACGACGCAAACGGCGTTATGACACGCTCGACCGAGTTCGACAACGATAACGACCTGTGGGAGACCGAATACCGTGCAAACGGTACTCCTTCATTCTTCAAGTATACAACCGAAAATGAAGTATTGAATTTTGCCTGCGACGAAAACGGTAACGTTACCGAGATCGCCGAGGACTGATAATGATAAAAATAATTTAGGAGATATACAAATGAAAAAACTTTTAATTCTGATCCTTGCCTTCTGCATGGTACTGCCTCTTGCAGCTTGCGACGGTAAGAAGCCGAGCGGCGGGGGTAACAATCCCGCAAATATCAAAGCTTGGGCGTTTCACAGCTTTGACAAAACGGTAGTCGGCGCAACTCCCGGCAAAAATCTCAATACCGACTATACGATTTATCTTGCAAAAGGCGAGACTGAGGGCTGTCAGGTTGCTATCTATTCAAATGAGGATTTGAAAAACGTGACCTTCGCTATGAACAAAGATGTTTCTGATGCGACGGAAGCTATCACCACAGCTATGTTCTCGATGGATAAAACGCATACAATCAAAAGGAAGCAATACACTGACGCGCTTATTCCTTACTACGGCAGGCGTCTTCAGGTTAAAGCAGATGTAGCTCTTCCTTTTATGGTAGAGTTTACCACGACCAAGGATACCCCGGCAGGCGAGTATAAGTACGTTTACGAGGTAAATGACAAGGACAAAAAGGTTATCGCAACCTTTAACATCACCGTTCACGTATGGGATATCGTGCTTCCCGAGAAAAAGACCTTCGCGACCGCGGTCGGTCTTGAAACGAGCTACGTAAGTCAGTCAAAAGGAAAATATGAGGAATGGTACGAGGCCTGCCTTCAGCATAATATGAGTCCGTACAAGATTCCCGTTGATATTCTTTCGGACGAAGCAAACGCATATCTTGACGATCCCCGTATGACATCTTTTCAGGTTTTTATACCGAAGAATGAGGACGGAACGATAAACGAGGCAAAGCTTCTTGAGTACTATAAAAAGCTCAAGACAAATAAGGTATGGCTTGACAAGGCGTTCTTCTATCCTGTCGACGAGCCGAGAACAGAGGGACACCTCGTTGAGCTTCGCGAGTATGAAAGAATTTTGACACAGCTTTGCCCCGAGATCGAGATCTGCGCTCCCTTCTATACCAATATCCAGTTGAGTGCGAACAAGGACCAGACCGATGATATGACCGATTATACGCGCCTCTGGTGCCCCAAGCTCTGTCTCTGGGACGACAGTCAGTCGTATAAGTCCCTGAACTACAGACCCGACAAGACGTTTGAGGAAAGAATGAACGAGCAGATTGCCAAGGGCGACAGGATGTGGACATACGTTTGTAACTCTCCCGACGATCCCTACGCGCAGATGTTCATCGATACCGTCGGCGCAAATCAGCGTCTTATGTTCTGGCAGATGTGGCAGAGAGACATCGACGGCTTCCTCTATTGGTCTGTAAACTCCTACGGAGTGAAGAACAATATCTTGCAGAACCCTTGGGAGACTGTAAAGAACGGTCTTACGAGTGATAAGGGCACTATCTACGGTTGCGGTTTCCTCTTCTATCCCGGTTATTACGTCGGATACGGCGGTGCATGTCCGTCAATTCGCGCAAAGATCGTCCGCGACGGCTGTGACGATATTGAGCTTCTCAATCTCGCTGAACAATATCTCGGCAAGGACTGGGTGAAGGAAAAGACCAAAGAAGGTACCCCTACCCTCACCGAGTTTGCAAGCGGCGACAAGTATGCCGCTCTCCGCATCGAGATCGGTAACGCTCTTGAAGCGGCAATGAAAAATCAGTAATAAAAAGAACGGTTGCAAAAGCAACCGTTCTTTTGTCATTTGTTTTTGAAGAACTGATAATAATAGCAGGGTATCATACCGTTATAAAGCTTACGAACCTTGTCGGCGCGGCGGCGGTAAAGACGCTCAAAGGTCTCGTCCGATGTGATGACGTATATCTGCCACGAGCCGAGGGTCTTGAAGTGATCGCCCATTTTTGAGTAAAGCTCACGGGCTTCCTCAACGGTCGAAAGACGCTCGCCGTAGGGCGGATTGCAAACTATCGTACCGCGTCTGCCGTCATTTTGTATCGTCAATGCGTCCTGCTGAAAGACCTTGACGTATTTGCTGACTCCTGCCTTGCGTACCGTTTCACGGGCAATATTCACGGCGTTTTCGTCGATATCCGAAGCGTACGCCTCAAAATCAGTGTCAATGATGTTATCAAACGCCTCGTCGCGTGCGCTGTCCCAATCGCTTTCTGTGATGAAGGGGAACTCCTCGGAGCAGAACGAACGGTTAAGACCGGGGGCGGTATTGGTCATCATAAGCGCTGCCTCGGCAGCTATCGTTCCCGAGCCGCACATAGGATCCCAAAAGAGAACGTCCTCTCGCGGACGGGCAAGCTTTACAAGCGCCGCCGCAAGCGTTTCGCGGAGCGGTGCCTCGGTCGAAACGGGACGGTATCCGCGCTTGTGAAGCGGCACACCGCTCGTGTCGATCATCAGCGACGCGACGTCCTTGAATATGAAAAATTCGATCTGATATTTGACCCCGATCTCGGGCATAAATATAAGTCCGTAATGCTGACCGAGACGGGTTGCCGCCGCCTTTTTGATTATCTTCTGGCAGTCGGGTAAGCTGAACAGCTTGCTTTTTATACTGTGTCCCTTGACGGGAAACGCATCGTTTTTGCCAACGTAATTTTCCCAAGGCATCGCCTTAACGCCCTCGAAAAGCGTATCAAAATCGGGCGCGGGGCAGGCACCGACCTCAATAAGCACGCGCTCGGCAAAGCGGAGGTTTATATTAAGACGCGGGATAGCCGAAATGGGCGCTTCAAATTTAACGCGGCCGTCGATGGTTTCGGTTCTTTTGTAGCCGAGGGCGTCGATCTCCTCGCCGAGAAGCCTCTCAAGACCGAAAAGGCAGGTCGCAACCATAATCTGTACTGACATTGTTTTCTCCTGAAGGTTTATGAAAAAATTTTACCACTTAACTCCGAAAAAGTCAATAAAACGGTTCAAAAAGTGTCGGTAAGCACGTGTTTGAGGGCGTTTATTGACACTTTTTGCTCTTTTTTTGACAATGTTCAAAAATCTGTGTTGCGTTCGTCATATTTTTTTGATATAATAAATCTATAAAAGAAAGAAAGAGAGCTGATGCGAGTGCTTAAACCGAGAATACTTGTAATAGGCGACGCGAGAACCGAGCTTGTGGTTTCGACCGACTCGATGCCCGAAAGAAACGGCAGAAGCGAGGCGGAGAGCATTGACTATTATCCCGGCGGAAAGGGAATAATTTCGTCGGTTGCGCTTGCGCGCCTCGGTGCAGATGCGGTCTTGTGCTCTGCCCTCGGCGACGACACCTACGAAAAGGAGCTTGTCGAGTATCTTGAATCCGAAAGGATAGATACCCGTTATTCTCCGAAAAAGAGAGGCGTAAGCACGCCTGTCGACGTTATAATCAAGGACTATAACGATAACGAAAAGACGATAACCTACCGCGGCGCGATAGACAAGCTGAGCGAGGGAGATATTGAGGAGGCGTTCATATCGTATCCCGACGCCGTTATTCTTCACGGCGTGCTTCCCGAAAAGATAATTGACGAAACGGTAAGACAGGTCGGCGATCACGGGCTTCCTCTGTTTTTGCTCACGCTTCCCGACCCGTCGAGATATCCTCTTTCCCGCATAGGCGAGTGCGAGATACTCGTTACCGACGAAAACGGTGCGCTTAAATACACCGGAATACGCCCGTCCAATCAGGAAAAGTGTATGCGTGCCTGCATAGCTCTTTCGCAGAGAGTGAAGGCAAAATACGTCGTTATCCGCCTCGGCGAGCGCGGAACCTTCCTTTTTGACGGAAAGTTTTCAACGTTCGTTTCGGCTTATGACGTTGAACAGCCGAAGGGTGTAACCAGCGACGATGCGTTCGGCGCGGCTCTCGTATATGAATATCTCCGTTCCGACGGCGATATCGCGCGCGCCTGCGATTTTGCAACGGTCGTTAGTGCCGTATATCTTGCCCGCGGCGGCGGACTTCGTGCCTATCCTTATTTTGAGGATGTCAGAAGATTTGTAAAGAGAAACGAGATTGACTACGATGTCGACGAGCTGTAATTACGAGAAGATAACGGGGACGTTTACTTCGTCCGACGGCGAAAGCAGCGTCCCGTATTACCTTTATATCCCGAACGGAAATCCATTTGCGGTGCTTCAGATAAGTCACGGAATGTGTGAATATATTGAGCGCTACGAAAAAGAGGGCTTCGTGTCGGCGCTTACCGACGCGGGCATAGTTGTCTGCGGTAACGACCATCTCGGTCACGGCAGATCGGTCGCGGACTCTGATCTCGGATATTTTACCGATTACGAAAGACTTGCCGAGGATAATCATATACTTAACGGAATAGTGAAAAAGCGTTATCCAAGCTTGCCGTACATACTGTTTGGACATAGTATGGGCTCCTTCGTTGCGCGCGATTACGTGACGAAATTTGACGACATCGACGGCGCGGTGTTCTCGGGAACGTCGGCGGGTGATCAGCCCCTTGCGGCGGCAAAGCTCCTTGCGACCCTTATTTGCAAGCTAAAGGGCGATAAACACAGAAGCAAGCTTCTCGATAAGCTCGCCTTCGGCTCCTATAACAAGGGCTTTGAAAAGGAAAACGACAAGGTTTCGTGGCTTTCCCGCGACGCATCGGTGCGTCAGCGGTATAATAACGATAAGTACTGCGGTTTTCCCTTTACCGCTGCTGCGATGAGAGAGCTTTTTAAGCTTCTTATATCAATATCGGACGGCGAATGGGTCGAGAAGGTGCCGATATCGCTCCCCGTTTTCATCGTTTCGGGCGACAAGGATCCGCTTGCCGATGGCGGAGAGGGAATAAAGACGCTATATTCCGCACTTGAGGATCACGAGATGAACGAGCTTAAAATGAAGCTCTATCCTGAAAGCAGACACGAAATATATAACGATCTTTGCCGTGAGGAAGCAATAAACGACCTTGTGGAATGGGTGAAGGAGGTCTCGGAGGGCGTCGTTGCCTGCCGAAGCTACAATGCGATGCCGTTCGGAAAGGTGGATTTTTAAGTGAAAAGACTTATGGGAATAGACTGCGGCGACGTCCGAACCGGGATAGCGGTAAGCGATCCGCTCGGAATACTCGCCTGCGGCGTCGGAACCTTTAAGGCATCGGGCAGAAAGGCTCTTATCGCGATAATTCTCGAACAGGCGGAAAAGCACGGCGTCGAGGAATTCGTCGTCGGAAATCCGATAAATATGAACGGCACCGTCGGCGACCGCTCGCTCAAGGCACAAAAATTTGCCGCCGAGCTTGAAAGGGAATCGGGCAAGCCTGTTCACCTTTTTGATGAAAGATGCACGACGATGGTCGCACACAGTATTATGAACCTGACGGATACGAGAGGGAAGAAGCGCAAGGAAAACGTTGATACCCTTTCGGCGCAGATAATACTGCAAAACTATATGGACAGTCATAAAAATTAAAAAATGATATAAATTTCAAGGAGAAACCACTATGAAAAAACTTTTGCTAATGCTCCTTTGCGGAGCACTTATGCTTTCATTCGTTGCTTGTAACGATGAAAAGAAGCCCGACCAACCGCCTAAGGCAGACCCGCCCGCGTGGGAAGAGCTGATCGAGGAATACGACGAATGGGCAACCGAGTACGTAAACTGGCAGAATTTTTTTAAGGAAGACCCAAACCACCCTGTCGCTATGGATGCGCTTACCAGATGGCCTGATGAGATCGAGGAATGGATCGATCGCACAAACGAAATGTACGCTTCTCTTGAGGGCTTCAATGAAGAAAGAGCTGCCTTTGTTACCGAGATCAACAAAATCTCGAAGAAGATCAGCGGTATGGATACCGACGAAGCAAAGAGCGAGGACGTTCAGGCATTCCTTTCCGAGTATGATGCTTGGGCTGACGAGTACGTTGCTTTCTACGCGGCATACGCGGAGAATCAGTATTCGCAGGAATTCAGAGACGGCGTTAATAACCTTATTTTCGAGTCTATTGATTGGACGAACAAGATCAACGTTATGACGAGCAGAATAAACGACGCCGAGCTTCTCGCTACCTTCACTGCAGGAGTAGCAGCAAGCGCAGCAAAGATCGCGGGCGCTAACAAGTGATGAAAAAGGCACCTTCAATTTGAAGGTGTCTTTTCTGCACAAAACAAAAAGCGCTCTCCTTGCGGAGAGCAGACCGAAATTATAAGCCGGGTTCTGTTGCTTTTGATTTGCGAGAACAAAAGCCTGTACTCATCTATCTATTCCGTACGTTACCGCACGGCTCTAGCCGCCCCGAGAGCTCTGCCGAGCAGGCAGTGAAAATTCAGTCTCATTGGGGAGTTGCTTCGGGTAGGGTTTACATTTGCTCTGCGTTACCGCGAGAGCCGGTGAGCTCTTACCTCGCCTTTCCATCCTTACCGCATACGCGGCGGTTTATTTCTGTTGCACTTTCCCTGAAGTCGCCTTCGGCGGACGTTATCCGTTACCCTTGCTCTATGAAGCCCGGACTTTCCTCACGGTAATACCTTGCGGCGCAATACCGCGCGAGTACATTTCTCGGTCACGGTCAAATTATATCATAAACAGTATGAGTTTGTCAACTCACCGTATTTGTGGCAATTTTAATAAAAATTTTTTGAAAATTAAAAGATTACTATTGCAAAATTCAGGAAAATGAGGTATAATTACCATAGGGTAGATCAGTGTACCCTAACAAACAGAAAGGCAAGTAGGTTTTTGCAAATGGCAGTCAGACTTAACACAAAGTATGCCTCCGACGTAGTAACCGAAGAGAAGCTTTCGGCTATTACGGGTGAGGTAAACGCGGCTATTAAAACTCTCCGTACAGGAAGCGGCGCAGGTAACGATTTTATCGGCTGGGTCGATCTTCCCGTAAATTACGATAAAGAAGAATTTTCCCGCATTAAGGCAGCGGCTGAGAAGATAAAGAAGTCCTGTGACGTCTTTATCGCTATCGGTATCGGCGGCTCTTACCTCGGTGCAAGAGCGGCGATAGAGTTCTGCCGCAGTCCGTTCTATAACGCGCTTAAAAAGGACACTCCCGACGTTTATTTTGCAGGAAACAATATAAACTCCGCTTATCTAAACGAGCTTCTCTCTATCTGTGAGGGTAAGGATATCTGCATTAATGTTATATCAAAGTCGGGTAAAACGACGGAGCCTGCTATCGCATTCCGTATCTTCCGCGAGCTTCTTGAAAAGAAGTACGGCGAGGAGGGGGCGAGGGAGAGAATTTTCGTCACGACCGATAAGGCAAAGGGTAAGATGAAGGAGCTTGCTACCGAAAAGGGTTACGAGAGCTTCGTAGTACCGGACGATATCGGCGGAAGATATTCGGTTCTTACGGCTGTCGGACTTCTTCCTATTGCTGTTGCGGGTATCGACATTGACGCTATGATGCGGGGCGCGCAGGCGGCAAGAGACGACTTCTCCGAGCCCGATATGATGAAGAACGACTGCTACAAGTATGCAGCCGCAAGAAATATACTTTACCGAGAAGGCAAGAAGACCGAAATAATGGTCTCCTACGATCCCGCCCTCGCTATGATGAACGAGTGGTGGAAGCAGCTTTACGGCGAGAGCGAGGGCAAGGACGGCGTCGGACTTTTCCCCGCATCGGTCGTCTTCTCGACAGACCTTCACTCCCTCGGTCAGTATATTCAGGAGGGCGAGAGAACTCTTTTTGAGACCGTCATCGACATAAAGAATGACGTAAGCCCCCTCGTTATCCCGAACGACCCGCAGAACGTCGACGAAATGAATTTCGTTTCGGGCAAGACGATGCACGAGGTAAACCATAACGCCTTCCTCGCGACCGTTCTTTCCCATACCGACGGCGGGGTTCCCAATCTCGTTCTTGAGCTCGACGGCAGATCCGCCGCCGACTTCGGATATCTTGTATACTTCTTCGAGCTTGCATGTGCCGTTTCGGGCTACACCCTCGGTGTAAATCCCTTCGACCAGCCCGGAGTTGAGGGATACAAGAACAATATGTACGCCCTTCTCGGCAAGCCCGGCGCAGAGCACGAAAAGCGCCGTGAGGAGCTCAAGGGCAGAATCAACTAATTTGTAATCTATTTTTGGAGGTAAACCACTATGCTCAAACTCATCGTAGGACTCAAGGGATCGGGCAAGACCAAGGCCATCGTAGAAATGGCAAACGCTAAGCTCGCCGAAACCAAAGGTGCCGTCGTATTTATCGAAAAGGGTACCAAGCTTATCCACGAGGTAAAGCATCAGGCAAGACTTCTTGATACTGACGAATATCTCGTAAACAACGCTGATAAGCTTTACGGCTTCGTAGCAGGAAACTATGGTTCGAACTTCGACGTGTCCGATATATTTATAGATTCCGCTCTCAAGATCTGCGGAAACGATATGGCTGAATTCACGGCTTTCCTTGATAACGTCGTTGCTTTTTCCGCGACTCATCCCGTAAACTTCGTTATTACCTCGTCTCTTGCTGCCGAGGATCTTCCCGAGAAGTTTAAGCAGTATCTTTAATTCAAAATTCTGCCGTGTGTTAGCTTGATCTCTGGAGTATCAAGCTAAATTATGATTGCCCTATCGGGCAAGTTATGAGTTATGAGATGCTTCGCATCGTTATGATTGGCTTCGCCAAGTTTGAAATCAGAACGGCAATCATATCATAACATTTGCGTAGCAAATTCATAACGGCGAACGTAAGTGAGCCTCATAACTCTAAACTAAAAATCAACAGAAAAAAGAGAGAACATTTTGGCTATGAACCGATTTGTTCTCTCTTTCTTTTGTTATAAGGGTTTGGGCATAGCCCAATGTTCATTTGACCAGTCAAATGCGATGCTCGCACTTAGCGCAATTTTCAAATTCTCCGCTAAGAACATCACCCAAATCCGAGAGTTTTTTATATTGCTTTTGTCAGTTATAATTCAAAATATTCCTTACTACCTGCTCGGCGCCCTCAAAGTTTTCCGAATTGGTTTTCCCACCAAAATGGTTGGCAATAGCGCTGCTGCCGCGCAGACATATAAGCGTGTCTTGCGGAAGGTCGCATAT
>JAZSHF010000045.1:0-14656 GCA_045533115.1 Eubacteriales bacterium | reverse complement strand
GAGTTTTTGCGTTTATTATCAGTCAATGCTCATATCGAGCTTGAAGCGCATAATTTTGCGGAGGGTGTTCTTCGGGAACTCCTCGGTACGCACCTTAAGAACTCCTATCTTCTTATAGGGAACTGCGGTGCGGTTATAGTTATCAACGTAGGGCTTGAGGTGTGCGTAAGCGTCCTCGATGCCGTTCTTTTCAAGGTATTCCTTATCGGGATAGATCTCGGCAACGATCTGGTTATGCTCCATACCGCGCTTGCTCTGTCCCTCGTATACGATTATATCAAGTACACCGGGAGCTGCAACGAGCTCGTTTTCGATCTCCTCGGGATATACGTTCTTACCGTTAGAGAGAATGATGAGGTTCTTCTTACGGCCTGTGATAAAGAGCACGTCGCCCTCCATCTTACCGTAGTCACCCGTACGGAAATATCCGTCCTCGGTCATTGCGTTTGCAGTTGCTTCATCGTCCTGATAATAGCCGAGCATTACGTTCGAGCCCTTGACGCATATCTCGCCCTCACCGTCCTCGTTGGGATCGTCGATCTTGATCTCGTCGATGTCAAGAACAGGTCCTACGCTTCCCTCAACCGATCTGCGGCTTCTGTTGACCGCAACGATCGGTGCGCACTCGGTTATACCGTAACCGTTAAGAGTGGAGATGCCAATTCCCTCGAAGAAGTGAAGAATATCGGGGTTGATCGGTGCGCCGCCCGAGATTATCATCTTGACCTCGCCGCCGAATGCCGCGCGGATTGCTCCAAAGAACTTTGCTCTCATATCAATGCCGACCTTGAGAAGTCCGTTCGACACCTTCATCATATTGGAAACAAGTTTTTCCTTTCCCTGCTCTTTTATATTAGCCTTAATTTTGCGGTAAAAGGTCTCAAGGTAAAGCGGAACGAGACAAAGGTGTCCAGGCTTCTGCTCCTTGAGCTCCTTCGTTATGTAGCGGATGCCGGAGGAAATATATATCTCGGCGCCGATCATAGCGTGACCAATAAGCATTACCGACGAACCGTAGGTATGATGCGGGGGGAGAACGCCTACCGTCTTCTGCGAAAAGTCGATATACGGGATTATAGAAGCGAGGTCGGAAAGGACTGCCTTCTGGCTGAGCATAACGCCCTTGCCCTTACCGGTAGTACCCGAAGTGAACACGAGAAGCGCGAGCTTTTCGGGATCAAGCTCAGTTTCGAAATAGGGGGTAGAGTCAGCCTCAAAAATGTTTTTGCCTTCTTCTTTAAGCGCCTTAAGAGAGTTTTCGCCGTCAGTAAGAAGAAGCACGGGAGTAGTATTGACACCGTTTTCACAGATATACTGACCCTTTTCTGCGATATCGCTGTCACAGAACACGAAAGAAACGTCGGCTCTGAGTGCTGTTTCGCAAAGCTCCTTTTCGCCCCAATCGCGGTCGAGCGGAACGAGAACGCCGCCTGCCGAGAGAACAGAGAAATAGGTTACTACCCAGTCGTAGCTGAACTTACCAATGAGAGCGCAGTGCTTACCGGTTACGCCAATTTTAAGGAGATTTGATGCAAGTGCGCGTACGTCGTCGCGAAGCCCGGTAAAGGTTACCGTCTGTATTTCCTTATCCATCGGCTTGTTTCTATAGGAATACGCAGTACGTGTCGGAAAAGTATCTGCCGACCATTCGACAAGGTGTCTTATGTCCGTCCAGGACTGCTTTTCGTGTAGCTGTTCTTTTTTCATTATATTGCCCTCTTTCGTTTATTACTTTTTAAGTCCTTCGATCATGAAGGAAAATGAGTATCTGAAATTTGCGACCGCTTCCTTTTCCGGAATGTTTTGCGCCACTACGTCGGCATTGTAGCCTCGGCAAAAGCTCCATATCGAGTTGCTCAGCACGTCGGAATCGACCTTTTTAATAAATCCGTTTTCGATCGCGCGGTCAATCATCTTCTTGATCTCACCCGTCCACCAGACACGGTTTTCATTTTCCGTCGAATCTGTATCGAAAACAAATCTGCTCATCCGTTTACGGCTTTGATAAGACACCAAAATAAGCTCGGAAACGAGGTCGTAAACGTTTTCAAAAAAGTCCTTCTTCGCGTCAGCACGAGCCATTATACAGTTTCGTGCTTTTAGAACCGTCTTTTCATATACCTTCTCCAGCACTTCACCGATATTATGGAATCGGTTATAAAAGACTCGGTTTGTAATACCGAGCGAACGGAGTATTTTCCTGACGGTAAGGTTTTCGGTTCCGTTTTCAAGAGCGAACTCCTCGGCGGTATTTATAATCTTATCGGACATTTCGTCATAAATAAGGTTTGATTTTTGAGTTTCCGTCACAGCCGTCCTCCTCTCAGCACACTGTGTGCTGAAAAGGATTATAGCATACCCTTTCACCAATGTCAAGGAATTTCGACAAAACTCCCCGACGGAAATTTCGTCGGGGAGTTAAAATTATTCTTCGTTCTCGGTTTCAACAACCGCGATAGCAAGCTCTGAAAGTGCCTTCGGATCGGGATCGGAGGGACACTTGGTCATAAGCTCGGACGCGTTCTGAACCTTCGGGAATGCGATTACGTCTCTTATGTCCTCAAGACCGAGAAGGAGCGTAACGAGTCGGTCAAGACCGAACGCAAGACCGCCGTGAGGAGGCGTGCCGTACTTGAAAGCTTCGAGGAGGAAGCCGAACTTCGCCTGCGCTTCCTCGGGAGTGAAGCCGAGCGCCTCGAACATCTTGTTCTGGATCTCTCCGTCGTGTATACGGATTGAGCCGCCGCCCGCCTCGGTACCGTTTATTACGATATCGTAGGCTATCGAACGAACCTTTCCGGGGTCGGTCGTAAGGAACTCGATGTCCTCTGCAAAGGGCATAGTAAAGGGGTGATGCTTTGCGTAGTAGCGTCCGTCGTCCTCGTCATACTCAAAGAGCGGGAACTCGGTCACCCAAAGGAGCTTATAATCATTCGGGTCGAGAAGTCCCATTCTCTTTGCGACCTCGCAGCGGAGTGCGCCGAGAGAATCGAATACTACCTTGTTTTTATCTGCAACGATAAGCGCAAGGTCGCCCTCCTTGATTCCGAGGGTAGCTATAACTGCCGCGTTTTCTTCGTCGGTCAGGAACTTCGCGTAGGACGAGGAAATTTCGCCCGCGTTATTCTTATACCATGCAAGTCCCTTTGCGCGGTAGCTCTTGACGAACTCGATAAGAGAGTCGATTTCTTTACGCGAGAACTTAGCGCCGCCCTTGATATTGATACCGCGTACGCTGCCGCCGTTTTCAATAGCACCCGAGAATACCTTGAAGCCGCAGCCCGAAAGGACAGACGAAAGGTCAGTAAGCTCAAAGCCGAAGCGGAGGTCGGGCTTATCGGAGCCGAAGCGGTTCATCGCCTCGTCGTAGGTCATACGGAGAAGCGGAAGCTCAATGTCGATTCCCTTGAATTCCTTGAATACCTTTTTGAGGAAGCCCTCGGTAACTGAGATAACGTCGTCCTGAGTTACGAAGGACATTTCAAGGTCGATCTGCGTAAACTCGGGCTGACGGTCAGCACGGAGGTCCTCGTCACGGAAGCAACGCGCGATCTGGATATAGCGGTCGAAGCCCGAAAGCATAAGAAGCTGCTTATAGAGCTGAGGCGACTGCGGAAGGGCGTAGAACTTGCCGTGGTGAACACGGGAAGGAACGAGATAGTCTCTCGCCCCCTCGGGAGTAGGAGCTATCAGGTTCGGCGTTTCAATGTCAATAAAGCCCTGATCGGCAAAATATTCTCTTGCAATACGGGTTATCTTCGCGCGGTCGATAATATGCTGCTGAAGATCGGGACGGCGAAGGTCGAGGTAACGGTGCTTGAGTCGAAGCTCGGGCTTGACGTTACTGTTCTCGACAATTTCAAAGGGGGGCGTCTGCGATGCCGAGAGGATCTTGATCTCATCAACTGCAATCTCAACGTGTCCCGTCGGGATAGTATCGTTCACGGACGAGCGCTCTCTCACAATGCCCTTTGCACAAATGACGTACTCCGAGCGAACCGAGAATGCAAGGTCAAAAACCTCGCGCGCGGTATTATCGTCAAATGCGAGCTGTACGATACCCGTACGGTCGCGAAGGTCGATGAAGATAAGGCTTCCGAGGTCTCTCGCTCTCTGCACCCATCCCATAACGCAGGCACGCGTTCCGACGTCGGCGCTTCTGAACTGCCCGCAATATTTCGTTCTTTTGTCGTTTACTGTAAGTAGCTGTGACATATTTTTCACTCTTTTCAAAAGTATTTATTCATCTTGAAATTATATCATATTTTCCCGAAACTGTCAATATTTTTAACTCTTTTGTAAAATTATATTTCATTATTGAAAAACAATGTTTTTTGTGGTAGAATATTATTCAGTGAGTTCGAGACCTTCCTCACTTAAAACAAAACTAAAGGAGAAACCCCAAATGAAAAAGAACAGGACCCTATTTATCACGAAGGCGGCAATAATTGCCGCGCTCTACGTCGTTTTGACGGGTGTCAGCGCGATGTTTAACCTTGACCGCGGGATAATCCAGCTTCGTCTGTCAGAAGCACTTACGATACTTCCGCTATTTACCCCCGCGGCGATCCCGGGACTTTTTTTCGGCTGTGCACTTTCAAACTTTTTGTACGGCGCGCTTCCTCTTGACGTTCTTCTCGGAAGCTTGGCAACTCTTATCGGTGCCTTCGGCACATATTATACAGGAAGAATCTCAAAATACCTTGCACCGATACCACCTATACTTGCGAACACGGTAATCGTCCCTTTCGTATTAAAGTACGTTTACTGTCTCTCGGGAGGTATTCCCTTCTTTGCGCTCACCGTATTTATAGGCGAGCTTCTCTCCTGCGGAGTGCTCGGTATCCTTTTAATGAAGTCTATGCCGAAGGCATTGACCGAGCAGCTTAAATAAAAAATGAGCGCCACATTTTTTTGTGGCGCCCACCTATTTTAATTGCCGTATACGAATTCGCGAACCTTATTCTTCTGTTCGGTAAAGTTTATCGAAAGAACCTGTGCTCCGCCCTTCGAAACTTCCTTCTGTTCACTCATACTAAAACGAATACTCCAATACGACGTCGGTATGCGGTGTGAGCCGATACTCATATTCGCGCCGTTTGACGCTACGCTTGCCGCAAGATTTATCATTTCGTCGAGCGGGATGTTCGTTTGGAACATCTTAGAGTTGAAGGCGTTTCTTATAAGGTCGTATATCTCGGTTATATCTCGGGAAGCAACGACCTGCTGAAAAAGTGCCATAAGCACCTTTCTCTGTCTGTTCGTACGGGTAACGTCGGAGCTTCCGTATCTTTGACGCATGTGTATAAGTGCCGCAGCACCGTCAAGATGATAGGTTCCGTCGCCGTTATCTATGACCTTATATCCCGAGTTTTGGATCCACTGAACCTCGCCTCGCGGGTCGTTCGGAGTGTTCGTCAGCTTCAAATTGACGCCGCCGCAGGAATCGATCAGCTTTTCCGTTCCGGAGAAGTTTATGATAACGAATCTTTGAATATCAAGCCCAAACAGCTGATTTATCGTGTTTATCGTGCAGGCGATACCGCTGAGCGAGAACGTCGCGTTCAGGCGCTGCCAGAGTATTCCGCCGTTCTTGCCGAGTCCTTCGATCGGAACGAGAGTATCTCTCATAAAGGATATCAGCTTCGCCTTGCCCGTCCTTTTATTATAGGAGCAGACGATCATGGTATCAGAGCGTCCCTTAAGCGAGGACATATTCCGGCTGTCGGTACCGACGAGAAGTATATTCTCAATATCGGGATCGATCTTATCGACCTTGTAAATACCGTTTACCGTAACCGGCTTGCCGGTTCCCGTTGAACCGCTGTTACCATCCGGACCGGTAGTAACGGGGGGCGGCTCGGGAATTCCCGTCGTAATCTCCGCCTTAACGCCCGTATCAGAGCTTCCTATCCACCAGTTGTCGTTTTCGCCGATCACGGGATCGTTTATGATGGGAGTATACTCCTCACCGTTTTCATCGGTTTCAACTTCACCGTATTGGACGGCAATACCCGTATCATAGTCGCCTATCCACCAGTTGCCGTTTTCACCCGCAAAGGGTCTGCCCTCGGTATTGCTCATTATCGGAGGAATCACGAAGGTATAATCGGGATCGCGGGTAATGATCGGAACCTTTGTATAACTCTCGTTATATGCCTGAAGAAGCGGCATTACTATCGCAACGCCTGCACAGGTTATGATTAAAAGAATTGAGATCAGGGTAACGAGCACTATTTTCAGTGCCTTGCGAGTTCGTACCCTTCTTGCCTTTGTATGCAGGGACGAGCCGAATCTCGCATTATTGCCATTTTTATTCATTATATCGACCTTTCTTACAAGTACGATTATATTTTCACTCCGTACTATACTATCACTTTATTCGACAAATGTCAAGTGATATCGGTATCACATTTATTTATATATTGTAAAATTTTGTAGAAAATACTTCGGAGGTATTTATGAAAACAATTATTCTCGACGGCTTTGCCGTCAATCCCGGTGACCTTGATTGGAGCTTTTTAAGTGAGTTCGGCACCTATACCGTTTACGACCGAAGCGAGGAAAGTCAAGTCGCGGAGCGTATCGGCGACGCCGATATCGTTATAACAAACCGTATGCACATAACGGAAGAGGTGCTGAGTAAGTGCCCCAACCTTAAATTTATATCGGCATTCGGCACCGGTTATGACATGATAGACGTACCTGCCTGCCGAAATCGCGGTGTTGAGGTCTGCAATATTCCGGGCTATTCGACGTCGTCGGTTTCGCAGTTCGCATTTTCGCTGATGCTCGCGGTATCAACGAGAATAGATCTATTCCGACGCGCGGTGCTTGACGGCACCTGGACCGGACGCGCCGGCTTTACTTATCAAACCATCCCTTACGTTGAGCTTGAAGGCAAAACCGTTGGAGTATACGGCTGCGGCGCTATCGGTATGAGATTTGCAAGGCTTTGCTCAGCATTTGGTATGAGAGTTCTCGCTTACAGAAGAAGTGCCGCCCTCGGGGTCATCGACGGCATTGAGTTCACCGATAGGGATACCCTTCTTAAGGAATCAGATTTCATTTCGCTTCATTGTCCTCTCACCGACGAGACGAAAGGTCTTGTCAACACAGAATTCCTTTCGAAAATGAAAAAGGGTGCGTATCTCATAAACACCTCACGCGGTGCGGTCATAAACGAAGCCGATCTTTATACGGCTCTTACCGACGGCACGCTCGCAGGTGCAGCTATCGACGTAATGGTCAAGGAGCCGCCAGAAAAAGACAATCCGCTTCTTACGCTTGACAACTGCATCATAACGCCTCACGCCGCCTGGGTCTCGATTGAGGCAAGACACCGTATGATAGATATTCTCTGCAACAATATCAGATCCTTTATCCGCAGCGGTGAGGGCATAAATAAAGTTTACTGATACGGTATATTTTTTTCAAAAGTATTGACAATTATTCTTCGATGTGTTATTATATAAATGTCTCAAATGAGACATTTGGAGAATGATATGTTTGATAAAGGCGAAATAACGAACCTGATAAAAAAGCATCCCGTGTTTTCTCTGCTTTCCGATGACAAGCTTTCAGCTTTGGTGCTTGACAATCGTTGTGCCGTATTCTCCGTTCTCGACGGCGATAAGGTCTCGGCGAACGGTCTTGGGCTGTTTCTCATTATTTCGGGGAAGCTGCTCGTTTATCGCAAAGGAAACGGTCCTCCCGTGCTTCTTCAACGGCTCGGATACGGCAAGCTGTTCGGCGCTGCTTCGCTATTCTGCGATGAAAACGAGGATGTGACGGAGCTTCGTGCCGAGGGAAACGCCGCAGCGTTCTTCATTCCGATCGAGCTTATTAGGGAGCTTATACGAAATGACAGCGCGTTTGCTCTTTCGTATATTACCTTTCTTTCGGGAAAGATCAGGTTCCTTAACCGAAGAATGTCGGAGCTTTCAGCTCCCTCGGTTACTCAAAAGCTCGCAGCATTCCTTCTTCGAGAGGAAAACTGCATCGCGCAAACGAAGGTCAAGCTCGCTTCTGCCCTCGGAATCGGACGCGCCTCTCTATACCGTGCTCTTGACGAGCTTGCGGGAATGGGGCTGATCTCCCTCGACGGAAGGGGCGTTACGGTTATCGACAGGAACGGTCTGTCTGACATCATTTGAAATACAATAATACTGAAAAGGAAAAAACACCATGAAAAAAGCAATTAAATTTATTTCTGCCGCTTTGGCACTCTCAATGCTTCTCTTTGTATTCGCTTCCTGCGCTCCCGAAAAGAAATACGGCGATAACTACGTTCTCAAGGTCGGTACGATCAAGGGTCCGACCGGAATGGGTATGGCTAAGATCATAAACGACGATCTCGAAGAAGAAAGATACAAATTTGAGCTTTTCAACGACGCTACGGCGATCTCCGCAAAGCTCATCGGTCAGCAGCTTGATATCGCAGCTGTCCCCGTAAATCTTGCTGCGGTCGTTAACAAGAAAACGGAGGGGGCTTACCTCGTTGCGGCTATCAACACCCTCGGCGTTCTCTACGTTATGGAAAACGGAAATACGGTAAATTCGGTTGCCGACCTCGAAGGCAAAACGATTCACGCCTACGGTCAGGGCGCTACTCCCGAATATATGCTTAACTACATTCTCGAAAAGAACGGCGTTAAGGATAAGGTGACAGTCCAGTGGTACGGCACTCCTGCCGAGCTTGCTACCCTTGCGGCTGAAGGCAAGCGCGATATTATCATGCTTCCCGAGCCGCAGATAACTGCGTCGCTCACCAAAAACGCCGATCTCCGAGTCGCTCTCGACATCACTGCAGAATGGGACAAAGTCAGCGAAAACAAGGCTGTTCAGGGCTGTATCGTCGTTAAAAAGGAGATTGCCGAGAAGTATCCCGAAAAGGTGTCTGCTTTCCTTGACGAATACAAAGCATCCGTTAAATACGTAAACAGCGAGCCTGCACAGGCTTCGATCATCATTGCCGCAAACGAGATCATTCCCGCGGCGCCCGTTGCGGCGCTCGCCATTCCGAGATGCAACATCGTTTTCATCGAGGGCGACGAGATGATCTCCTACCTCAATGCATTCTATACCGTGCTCTTTAACGCGAATCCCCAGTCGGTTGGAGGAACGATGCCGAATGAATCGCTCTACTACAAGAGGTAAGATAATTAAAAAAATCATATACGTTCTTATAAGCGCCGTCTTTTGGACGGCGCTTTGGGACTTTTTCTCATACCGCGTCGGAATGAAATACGTTCTTCCCTCGCCCGCCGTCACCTTTACGCGCCTTTTCGAGATGATGAAGGAAAAGACCTTTTATCAGTATGCGGGAAATTCACTTTTGAGCATCCTTAAGGGATTCGTCGTAGGTGCGCTGATAGGTACTGCTTTGGGAACCTTAAGCGCGTTTATAAAGGGTGCGGACGTTCTTTTCTCTCCACTCAATACAGTTATAAAGGCAACTCCTGTGGCTTCCTTTATAATCCTCGCATTTATATGGATGGATAATTCCGATATACCCGTACTTATTTCCGTGCTGATGATAACGCCGATCGTTTTGAGTGCTCTGAAAAACGCGCTTCAAAACGTTGATATAAGCCTGGTCGAAATGGCAAGGGCATATAAGATGCCCTTTTTCAAAAGAGTCACATCCTTGTATCTGCCGTCGGTGCTCCCCGCTTACCTCACGTCGCTCGTAACCGCAATGGGACTCGGCTGGAAAGCGGGAATTGCCGCCGAGGTGCTTTGCGGAACTAACGACACGCTCGGTAACGGTCTGCTCACCGCAAAGACATATCTCGAGACTGTCGATATGTTCGCTTATACCATTTCCATAATCATTCTTTCGGTAATTATGGAGCTTGTTTTCAAAGCGGTGATAAATACGTGCACACGAGAGGAGGCAAGAAATGGTACGGATCGATAACCTAAAAAAATCGTATTCAAAAAAGATCGTTTTTGATATCCCCGCGCTCACTCTCGATACCGGATTCACTTGCCTCACCGGCCCGTCGGGCTGTGGAAAAACAACTCTCGGTCGGGTAATTTCGGGACTTGAAAAGTCTGATAGCGGAAGCATTACGGGCGTTGATGGCGCATCCGCGGTGCTGTTTCAGGAATCACGGCTTCTTCCGTCTTTGACAGCATATAATAACGTCACTGCTGTATGCCGTACCGAAGAAGGAAAACTCTTGGGGCGTAACCTGCTTTTGCGCCTGCTTCTTACCGAGGACGACTTGAAAAAGCGTCCGAGCGAGCTTTCGGGCGGAATGGCGCGACGTGTTTCAATCGTTCGCGCGGTCGTGTTCGCTTATGAAAACAGCGGCACCTTTGCACTCCTTGACGAGCCGTTTACGGGCATTGATCCAGATACGAGAATTATCGCCGCAGATATTCTTAAGGAACACCTTTCAGATCGCGCCGTGCTGGTCATCACTCACGACGGCGAGGAATGTGAGCTTTTGGGCGGCAGAACACTTGAATTTTCTTCGCTTTTGGCGTTAAAGAACGAGATTTAATATTGCACTTTTCATCTTAATGTGTTATAATGAATACCGAGGGTTAATCGCCCCCGGTATTTTGTATCTGAAAGGATGCCTATATGAGTTTTTCAACCGTTCTCAGCGGTATCACCGACAGGATCGGCGGCGTCTATACTAAATATAATTCCGCTATAATACTTGCAGGCGGCTCGTCCACCCGTATAGGCGGCAAGAAGACGAAGCAGCTTGTGCCGATACTCGGCGTTCCGACGGTCGTTCACACAATTTCGGTTTTTGAAAAATGCAAGTTTATTAACGAGATAATCGTCGTTGCACGGGACGATGAAATGGCTCTTTACGACGTATGGAAAAGAAAATACGGCTGGAAAAAGGTCGCGAAGATCGTTCTCGGCGGATCGGATAGACAGGGCTCGGTTCTTAACGGCTTCAAGAGCATCTCAGACAAGTCCGAGTTCGTTTATATTCACGACGGTGCAAGATGCCTTGTCACCGAAAAGATAATAAGAGACGTCGGCCGCGAGGCTTGTCTTCACGGGGCGGCTATCGCGGCGCAGAAGGCTACCGATACGGTCAAAATTTCCGACGGAAAGAACCTTTCGACCCCAGACAGGAATAACGTTTGGCTTGCACAAACGCCTCAGGTATTTATGACCGAAATGTACCGCGCGGCAGTTTATACCGCTATCAAAAACGGCACGGTCGGAACCGATGATGCGTCGCTGATTGAGGCGCTCGGCTTTCACGTTCATCCCGTTGACTGCGGCAAGGAAAATATGAAGATCACATCTCCCTGCGATTTTGCGATTGCCGAGGCGATACTCAAATACCGCGAAAGCGAGGCTGAGAAATGAATTTTTCCGACATTCGCATAGGACACGGCTACGACGTTCACCGTCTTACCGAGGGGCGTGACCTTATTATCGGCGGAGTTAATATCCCTTATGAAAAGGGGCTGCTCGGTCATTCCGACGCCGACGTGCTCGTCCACGCTATTCTCGACGCGGTTCTTGGTGCGCTCGGAGAAGGCGATATCGGCAAACATTTTCCCGACACCGACGATGCCTTCAAGGGCATAAACAGTATGCTTCTTGCCGAAAAAGTTGCCTTTATTCTCGCCGACAATGGATATACTCTATCAAATATCGACGCGACGGTCGTTGCTCAGCGTCCGAAGCTTTCCCCATATATCGACGAAATGAGAGGCAATATCGCTAAGGTGTTCGGCGTTACTGCCGACAGAGTAAATATCAAGGCAACAACTGAGGAGAAGCTCGGATTTACGGGTAGCGGCGAAGGCATTTCCGCGCACGCGGTCTGCCTTATAGTAAAGCCTGCCTGACGGCAGAGCCATCAGGCAGTATATCAGACGGCTACCGTCCTTATTTCCACTTAACATCCTTGCTTTTATCTTCCTCTTAGACTTTCGCCGTCTTATTTTTCCTTTTCGGAAATCGGTCGGCTTCGCCGTCCTCTAATATTTTATGTACTGTTCCCCGCTATGACACGGAGAAAACAGACAACAAAATACGACTTATACGTCTTTATGCAAACTAATTACGAAATTAAACAAAAACTAATTGATTTTTTGAGGTCAGCTATGAAAAAAAATATTATCGTTTCTCCATCCGTTCTCGCTTGTGATTACGCTTATGCGGCAGACAGCTTGAAGACAGTCGTTGATGCTGGCGCAGAGTATCTCCATCTTGACATTATGGACGGCGCATTCGTTCCCAATCTCTCCTTCGGTCCCGACTTTATCAAGGCACTCCGCCCTCATTCCAAGGCAGTATTTGATACTCATCTTATGATAAACGATCCTCTCCGCTTTGTTGATGCTTTCGTCGACGCGGGATCGGATATTATTACTATTCATGTTGAGAGCTGTGACAACGTAAGAGAAACTCTTGAATACATCAAGAGCAAGGGTATAAAGTGCGGCGTCGTTATCAAGCCGAAGACTCCCGTCAGTGCCGTTAAGGAATATTTACCGATAATTGATATGATACTCATTATGTCGGTTGAGCCGGGCTTCGGCGGTCAGTCGTTTATGCCGAGCGCACTTGACAAGCTCCGTCAAGCAAGAGAAATGATCGAAAAATCGGGATATGATATCGATCTTGAGGTCGACGGCGGTGTAAACATCAATAACGTTACGTCGATAATCGAGGCGGGAGCGAACGTTATTGTTGCAGGTTCCGCGGTTTTCCGCGCCCCCGATCCGTCGGTTGCTGTTAAGGCACTCAAGGGCGAAGCGTGACGCTTTTTCTCGAATATTTACCCTTTCTTTATCAAAATTATTCGAGCTTTATCTATTTTTACCAAAATGTGTGTTGACAAATTAAAACATTTATGGTAAGATAGTTTAGGTACATTTATCAATCTGAGGGTTTTTATGAACAGTACGAGAATAATTATGGTCACCTCCTGCAAGGGCGGAGTCGGTAAATCGACAGTTTCCGCAAATCTTGCCATAAAGCTCGCTCTTGACGGTTGGAAGACGCTTCTTATCGACTGCGATTTCGGCGTACGCTCGCTGGATTTGATCTTAGGTCTTGAGGACCGTGTTATATTTGACATTACCGATATTATTCTTCGCGGCATATCCCCTGAAAAGGCGATAATTCAGGATTCCCGCTCGGAAAATCTCTACTTTTGTGCCGCACCTTACGATTATGAGACCGATCTTGAGCACGATCAATTCAAGAAGGCAATTCGAGATATCGGCGTCAAAATGAATTTCGATTACATCATTATCGACACCCCGGGTGACACCGGAACTCCCCTTCGTCTTGCCGCAGCCGCGTCAGACGAGGCCCTCATCGTCTCTACCTATCAGCCCGCCTCTATCCGCGCCGCTGAACGCACGGGTATACTGCTTGATGAATCGGGTCTTAAAACTAAAAAGCTTATTATCAACTGTTTCCATTCCGACGGCAAGGAATTCGAAGGACAGCCTGGGCTCCTTGAGGTTATCGACAAGACATCTATACAGCTTATAGGTATAATCCCCTACGATTCCCGTCTTTCCGACAAGCAGGCACAGGGCGAGGACGTATTCACTATTCCCTCCTGCAACGCCGCTGAAGCGTTTACAAATATTGCCATCCGCCTCACAGGCAGGACGGTGCCTCTCTTTACAGGCTTTAAGAAGATCAAAAGAGCCGAGCTTATTAAAAAAATTCAGTGATCCGAACAATGAAAGGACGGTTACATCTATGGAAATAGCCATCATAGCAGGTGAAAGCAAAAAAGAACTCATGACCCAGTTTTGTATCGCTTATTGCGGCATTCTGGCAAATCATAATCTCTGCGCTACCGGCACGACACATAAGCATATCACCGAAGCAACCGGACTTCGCATCGAAAAGCTCCTATCCGGCTCACACGGCGGTGTTGAGCAGATAACGACGCGCGTCGCATACGACGAGATTGATCTCGTCCTCTTCTTCCGCGACTACGCAGAGACCGATTCTATGGCTGAGAGAAACAATCTTAATCTTCTTAAGCTCTGCGATATTCATAACGTCCCGGTTGCTACTAACATCGCAACTGCCGAGATCCTCGTTCGCGCACTTGAGCGCGGTGATATTGACTGGCGTGAGATCGTAAATCCCCGTTCTGAGTACAATCTCCGTAAAAAGAGTCAAAACTATTCAAGATAAGATAAAATGCCTCGACACACAAGTGCCGAGGCGTTTTTGGAGAGTTTTATGAAAATACACGGTTGTTATAATTTTAACAGAACACATTTGCTTATAGAGCTGACACTTGATATGACACCCGACGAGATCGACTGGTTCGGTTTTTCGGTTCCAGAGGAGGGTGTTGACGAATTTGACAGGATCGTTCCGCACATGGAACAGTATCTGACCGAGGACGGCACGGATAAGCTCTGCGACGCCTGGGACGAGCCGGAGGAACCGTATTCGCCGACACGAGTTGCTTTCTTCATTCGTAAAAGCGAAGCAGCCACTCTTGAAACGCCTTACGGGGACATTGATATTTCCGATCCGCAGAAGGCGCCTGACAGGTTAAGAGAAATTATTGAGTTTGAAAAGGAGTCATGACCACCGGCCGTGCCGGTGGCATGCACTGCCCCCTTAGGGCATAAGACCGGCCGGGCCTATAGGCCCATCGAAAGATTTGCCAACCGCAAC
>JAZSHF010000064.1:0-11012 GCA_045533115.1 Eubacteriales bacterium | reverse complement strand
AACGACATGGCTAGATCCGACTTATTGAATCTAACTGCGTGACATTATTGTTTATGATAATCGAAATATATTGCTTAACATTTTGCGCCATTTGTTTTTGCTTTTTTGCTTTTAGTACCATTACTATTCCGCCGATTATGAAAAACAAGGCAATTATCGCTCCGCTTGCGGATTCGGGATCTGATACGCAACCGACGAAGCCGATAGCACCAAAGACGATCAAGAATATTCCCAATGTGTTAAGTACGGAACGACTGACGGTTAATGCCGCCTTTTTGTCCAATGAAAAACGCTTGACGAGTAAAAATAAACCGACCGGCCAAAAAACTATAAACGCAATTATTATCGCGGGCCAAGAGTAAATAGGACTGATGTTATTATTCATTTGTAACCTCCGTGTGGCGACTTAATAGTCGCCTCTTTTTATGCTTTTCATTTTTATAGAGCGTAGATTTATTATGTTTTTAATCTCGGCAATTAAATCTGTAGCGTCTTCGCTCGCTGACAGCCGAGCTTCCAATTCGTCGAGTTTGCACATAATCTTGACTTCATCGTCGGTAAGAACACTGTTGTCGGAGTATTTGATAAGCTCCGCGATTGACAGCAGCGCGTCCTTGTGCGCGCTATCGCCGTAAACAGCCACCAAGCTTTGCGCCTTTGAATAGCAGCCATCCATTACGGCTTGGCTTTCCGTAAGCTTTTTATTTGCCACGGAAATGTTTTTTGCAAAGTGAATAATAACGGTATCAACTGCCGCTAATACACAAAGCAAGAGAACGTTTAACAAAATATATGCTTTAAGCGCGAAAGGGAAGATACAGAGGAAAACGAGAGAAAGTATCAATACCGCCGATAGATGTGCGCCGCCTGTCAAAACGACTGCCTGCGTTATAATGCTTTGCTTTATGAGCATTGCTTTAAGTGTTACAATGCACTCTGTGAACAATAGAATTGTCAAAGATACCCAACGCATCGGCACTGCAAATATGCTGTTGAAAGTGAGACAGTAAAACGCCACGGTCGCTGTAATAACGAGCAACCCACAGATCAAAGATGCGATTTTTGAGTTTTTCATGTTATTCACCTCAACTTATATGCGTACCGCATTCGGGACAAAATTTCGTCGGGTCTTCTAATTCTTTTCCGCAGGTCGGGCATTTCTTAACGAGCGAATGACCGCACTCGGGGCAGAATTTACAGTTTGCCGTCAATAGGTGACCGCAGTTTGCGCATGGTACGGGTACGCTTGCACCGCACTCGGGACAAACCTTCGCACCGTCAGGAATGTCAGCTTTACAATTGCTGCACGGATTATATCGGTTGCCGCACTCGGGACAGAATTTCGTTTTTTCGGTTATTGAGACACCACAGCTTGAACACTTGATGACAGATTCTTTTTTCTCTTCATTTTGGGGGGCTGATGTGTCGTGACCGCATAGATGACAGAAGCGTTCTTTAGCTCCGATCCGTCCGCCGCATTTTAGGCATTCCTTTGTATCCTCGGTGTTTATAGCTTGGGAAATGCCACCAAATTGATTGCCGATCACTCCGCCCATACCGACGCCCATTCCAAGCCCAATGCCTGCGCCCATCAGACCGCCTGACATAGAACCCGGGTTATTTGCTGCTCCCTCAAGCGTATCAAATGAGCGTTCCTGCTGATAGCTGTATCCAACGATGTCCATTTCTGCTCTTTTCGCGAGTGCGTTTTTTAATTGCACCACTGCTTTATCGTCCTCGGGAACGTTGATGTCGTTTACGAAGAACGATACAAGCCTAATTCCGTATTCAGCAAAGGTGGGTGCCATTTTTTCTTGCAAAAACGTGGATATTTCATCAAGATACGCGTTGATCTCCAAAATGCTGATGTTCTTATGAACCAAATAAGAGGATATAGAATCCTTTGCTTTTGTGAGGTATATTCCTCTGAAAAATTTAAGGATCGTTGATTTGTCAAATTGCGGCAGAGTTCCGACGAGCTTCAACAAAAACTTTTTGGAGTCCTCTATCTGAATTCCAAACTGCCCGAATGCTCTCACGGGGACGAATACCTTGTATTTGGGGTCTTGAAGCTGTATGGGAGTTGAAGTTCCCCATTTAATATCTAATGAGAAGACCTTGTTGATGTACCATACCTCTGCGGTAAAAGGCGATCTTCCCCCGAAAGGAAGATTAATCAGCTTGTTCAAAACGGGTATGTTCGCTGTGCTTAACGTATGTCGGCCTGCCTGAAATACATCGCAGACCTGCCCGCTTTTTACCAAAATCGCTTCTTGTGATTCGTTTACGATCAATTGTGTCCAGGTACCGAGTTCATTGTTCGGATATTTCCAGGCGAAAACGTCCGGTGTGCCGGCGTAACTGATAACGTCAATAATTGCCATATTTGTTCTCCATATTGAATAAAAATGATAGTTTGCTACTTAACGCATCATTCGACGTATTGTAACAAACTGTTACATATTTAGTGTAACATATTGTTACACTAATGTCAAGGGAATTTTTGCACATTATGAATGGAGAATACTATGAAGGGTTTGGTGGGACTGCGCATCATTCGCAAGCGAAAAGGATTTACGCAGCTGAAGGTTGCGATGGATCTTAACATCAGCAGGGAAGCATTGTCTTATTATGAAAACGGGAAAAGGTGTCCTGATATAACTACGCTAAAAATGCTGTCGAATTATTTTGACGTTTCTATTGACTTTTTGATAAACGGCGAAGAGTTTATCCCCAAAAAGCGAGACCTCTGATATAATAAAAACGGATAACGGCAAACGCCGTTATCCGTTTTTATATGTTGAGCGTGTGCGCTACGGCGGGAGCAAGCCCCCGCCCTACGAAAAACGTGGCGAAGCGTTTGAACGTTTTGAATATAGAAAACGTGGTATTGCGGTGAGCCGAGGACGTCGCACTCTACAAATATGCGGAGAAGCGTTCAAATCTCTTCAAAAGAGTGAGCGTGGGAGCGGCGGGGCGTCGAGGTAGGGGTTCCCCGTAGCGAATGTAATGAGCTTTTGGGGTTCTCGTGGTCTTCGCCCCCTACAATAAAACGTTACACAGCTTCCTTAAATCGAAAGGGGTATCCAAAGGGGAAAACGTGTGCAGAATTTTGCATAGGCAAAATTCAAACCCGTTGTCCCCTTGGCGTGATTTCTTTTGGAACTTTTCTTTGCACGAGCAAAGAAAAGTGGATAAAACACCACATTATAAAATCACAACGAACCCTATCCCGCCCGCGATAACTATCCCCGCGGCAATAAGACCGACGAACAATCCGATAACAAATCTGATAAGAAAAATCTTCATCTTTTCACCTCATAAATCACCTTTATCATTCCCCAAACCCACCAAAAATCCCATTCTCTCCATTCAAATTAAGAATAACGTTATCTCAATTTGGTAATAACTCCAAAAATCCCCCTAAAACCCAAAAATATTTTATAAAATCTCGGGAAAAATCAAAAATCGTATTTACAAGTCGGTTTTAATGTGCTAAAATGTAAGGTGGTAAACGGCGGGCAAACGCCGAATACCTGTAAGCACATATAAAAAATATATAAACATATATGGAGGAATTATCATGGCAAGAAAAATGATTTCCATGGATGGTAACAGCGCTGCGGCTCACGTATCTTACGCGTTTACCGAAGTTGCTGCCATCTACCCCATCACGCCTTCCAGCGTTATGGCGGAGCTGACCGATTCCTGGTCCGCAACAGGTCTTAAGAACATCATGGGCGATACCGTTAAGGTCGTCGAGATGCAGTCCGAGGCAGGTGCTGCGGGTGCCGTTCACGGCTCTCTCGCCGCAGGTGCTCTCACCACTACCTTTACCGCATCTCAGGGACTTCTCCTCATGATTCCGAATATGTATAAGATCGCAGGTGAGCTTCTCCCCTCGGTTATTCACGTTTCGGCTCGTTGCGTAGCTTCCCACGCTCTTAACATTTTCGGAGACCACTCCGACGTTTACGCTTGCCGTCAGACCGGTTACGCTATGATGGCTTGTACCAATCCTCAGGAAGTAATGGACCTCGGTGCAGTTTGCCACCTTGCAACCATCAAGGGCAGAGTTCCTTTCCTTAACTTCTTCGACGGCTTCCGTACCTCTCACGAGATCCAGAAGATCGAAGCATGGGACTACGACGACCTTGCTGAGATGGTCGATAAGGACGCTATCGCTGCTTTCCGCGCTCGCGCACTCAACCCCGAGCATCCCGTTCTCCGCGGCTCCGCTGAAAACGGCGACATCTTCTTCCAGCATCGTGAAGCGTGCAACCCCTACTATGACGCACTTCCTTCCATCGTTGAAGAGTACATGGACAAGGTCAACGCTAAGATCGGTACTGATTACAAGCCCTTCAACTACTACGGTGCTCCCGATGCTGACCGCGTGATCGTTGCTATGGGCTCGATCTGCGACGTTATCGAGGAAGTTATCGACTACATGAATGCTAACGGTGAAAAGGTTGGTCTCGTTAAGGTTCGCCTCTACCGTCCCTTCTGCGCAGACAAGCTCGTTAACGCTATCCCCGCAACTGCTAAGAAGATCGCAGTTCTTGACAGAACCAAGGAGCCCGGCTCCCTCGGCGAGCCCCTCTACCTCGACGTTGTTGCTTCTCTTGCTTCCAAGGGTATTAACGCAACTGTTGTTGGCGGACGTTACGGTCTCGGCTCTAAGGATACTCCTCCTCAGTCTGTATTCGCAGTTTACGAAAACCTCAAGGCTGACGCTCCCAAGGCGAACTTCACTATCGGTATCGTAGACGACGTTACCGGTCTTTCCCTTGACGAGGTTCCCGCTCCCGATACTGCAGCGGCAGGTACTGTTGCTTGTAAGTTCTGGGGTCTCGGCGGCGACGGTACTGTCGGTGCAAACAAGAACTCCATCAAGATCATCGGTGACTATACCGACAAGTTCATTCAGGCATACTTCCAGTATGACTCGAAGAAGACCGGCGGTGTAACCATCTCGCACCTCCGCTTCGGCGACAGCAAGATCAAGTCCCCCTACTACATCACCAAGGCAAACTTCGTTGCTTGTCACAATCCCTCCTATATGCTCAAGGGCTATAAGATCGTTCAGGATGTTAAGCCCGGCGGCACCTTCCTTCTTAACTGCCAGTGGACTCCCGAAGAGGTTGAAGCTCTTCTTCCCGCTGACGCTAAGAAGTACATCGCTGATAACAACATCTCCTTCTATATCGTAAACGCTATCGACAAGGCGCGTGAGATCGGTATGGGCAAGCGCACCAACACCATTCTCCAGAGCGCATTCTTTGCTCTTGCAAACATCATGCCTATCGATACCGCTATCGAGAAGATGAAGTACATGGCTAAGAAGTCCTACGCAAAGAAGGGCGACGCAGTCGTTGAGATGAACTACAAGGCAATCGACGCAGGTGTTGACGCACTTGTTAAGGTTGAGGTTCCCGCTTCCTGGAAGAACGCAGACGCTAACGTCGCTGAAGAAGCTGTTACCGGCGACCGTCCCGAGCTCGTTAAGTTCGTTAAGACCGTTCTTAACCCTGTTTCCAAGATGCTCGGTGACACCCTCCCCGTATCCGCATTCAAGGATATGGCAGACGGTACTTATCCTCAGGGCTCTTCCGCTTACGAGAAGAGAGGCGTTGCAGTTGACGTTCCCGTATGGAACGCTGACACCTGTGCTAAGTGTAACAAGTGTGCGTACGTATGTCCTCACGCTACCATCCGTCCTTACGCGCTCAGCGCTGAGGAAGTAGCTAACGCTCCTGCACAGATGAAGAAGGCTCCCAAGCCCATCGTTAAGACCGAGTATATCTACACTCTCGCAGTTTCTCCTATGGACTGTATGGGATGCGGAGTTTGTATCGGCGTATGTCCTACCAACTCTCTTACCATGGTTCCGAAGGACAGCCAGCTTGCTGAGCAGGAAGTGTTCGACTACTGCGTAGCAAACGTTACCGAGAAGGAAGAGGTCGCTTCCAACAAGAACCTCATCGCTACTCAGTACAAGCAGCCCCTTCTCGAGTTCTCCGGCTCTTGCGCAGGTTGTGCTGAGACCTCTTATGCTCGTCTCATCACCCAGCTCTTCGGCGAGAGAATGTATATCTCGAACGCAACCGGATGCTCCTCCATTTGGGGTGGCTCTGCTCCCGCAACTCCTTACACCGTAAACAAGGCAAGCGGACGCGGTCCTGCTTGGGGTAACTCCCTCTTCGAGGATAACGCTGAGCACGGTCTCGGTATCTACCTCGGACAGAAGACCATCCGTAACCGTCTTATTGAGAAGGTTAAGGCACTTGAGACTCCTTGCGAGAAGTGCAAGGCAATCGTTGACGAGTACCTCAACACCGTAAACGACGGCGCTGCTAACGAAAAGGCAACCAAGGCACTTGTTGAGCTTCTTGAGGGCTGGGCAGCAGAGGGCTGTGAAGCTTCCAAGGAAATTCTCGCTGAAAAGAACTACCTCTCCAAGAAGTCCGTATGGATCTTCGGTGGTGACGGTTGGGCATACGATATCGGCTTCGGCGGTCTCGACCACGTAATCGCTTCGGGCGAGGACGTAAACATTATGGTATTCGATACCGAGGTTTACTCCAATACCGGTGGACAGGCTTCCAAGGCGTCCAATATCGGTCAGGTTGCACAGTTCGCGGCTGCACGTAAGGCAATCGGCAAGAAGGACCTTGCTCAGGTCGCTATGTCCTACGGTTACGTTTACGTAGCACAGATCGCTATGGGTAGCGATATGAACCAGACTCTTAAGGCACTCACCGAGGCAGAAGCATACAACGGTCCTTCGATCGTTATCGCTTACGCTCCTTGCGAAATGCACGGCCTTAAGGGCGGTATGACTAACTGCCAGGCAGAAATGAAGAAGGCAGTTGAGGCAGGCTACTGGCAGACCTTCCGTTACAACCCCGCACTCAAGGCAGAGGGCAAGAATCCTCTTACCATCGACTGCAAGGAACCCACCGCTTCCTACGTTGACTTCATCAAGAGCGAGAACCGTTACAGCCGTCTTGCTGCCGCATTCCCCGAAAGAGCTAACGAGCTCTTCGAGAAGGCAGAGAAGAACGCAAAGGCGAAGTTCGAGCACCTCAAGAAGCTCGAAGAGCTTTACGGCAAATAATCTGCTCTGAATAGAGAAATGACCCCCGACGGAAAACCGTCGGGGGTTTTGTATATTTCTTCGCAAAACACGAACACTATTTCATATTACTGTTCGGAGGATTTTATGGAATCTATTTGGCAAAATGACGCGCCGAGGGTGGAGTTTGAGGCGCTTGACGGAGACAAAAAGACTGACGTTTTGATAATCGGCGGCGGAATTGCGGGGATACTGTGCGCCTATAAGCTAAAAAATGCGGGTGTTGACTGCATTTTGGTGGAAGCAGACAGAATATGCAGCGGTATTACGAAAAACACAACTGCAAAAATTACATTGCAACACGGTCTTATTTTCGATAAGATGATAAAACGTTTTGGCGAGAACAATGCACGGCTTTATGTTGACGCGCAGACGCGTGCTTGCGAGGAATATGAACGGCTGTGCCACGAATTCGAGTGTGATTACGAGAAAAGGGATTCTTACGTTTACTCGCTTTCCGACCGAAAGAAGATTGAAAGGGAAGTGGCAGCGCTAAAACGTATCGGCGTCGATGCCGAATTTTCCGATGCGGATAAGCTTCCGATAGAGGTAGCCGGTGCCGTATGCGTCAAGGATCAGGCGCAGTTTCACCCGTTGAAGTTCTTGTATTCTGTTGCACAGAAATTGCCTATATTTGAGAACACAAAGGTCGTTGAGTTGAAGCCAAACACTGCGGTGACTAATCACGGAATGATCCATTTCAAAAAGCTCGTCATAGCGACGCATTTTCCAATGATCAACAAGCACGGAAGTTACTTTTTGAAGCTTTACCAGCACCGTTCTTACGTTATCGCGCTCCAAAATGTGCCGAATGTTGAGGGGATGTACGTCGATGAATCCGACAAGGGGCTTTCCTTTCGGCAGTACGGCGAGCTTTTGCTTCTCGGAGGCGGTGGACACAGAACGGGAAAGCAAGGCGGCTGCTGGCAGGAGCTCGAATGTTTCGCCAAAAAGCACTACCCAAATTCGCAAATCGCACTGAAATGGGCGACGCAGGACTGTATGACGCTTGACAGTGTTCCGTATATAGGGCAGTATTCAAGAAATACGTCGAACACCTACGTCGCTACGGGCTTCAACAAGTGGGGTATGACTAATTCAATGGTCGCCGCCGACATTCTATGCGACCTTTTGCGCGGAAAGAAAAACCGTTACGCAGAGGTCTTTTCGCCGTCGCGCAGTATGCTGCGCCCGCAGCTTGCCGTCAATGCTTTCGAATCCACGGTCGGACTTCTGACGCCGACTTCTCCGCGTTGCCCGCACCTCGGTTGCGCGCTCAAATATAACCGTGCCGAGCATACCTGGGATTGCCCCTGCCACGGCTCGCGCTTTACCGAAAGCGGCGAGCTGATAGATAATCCCGCGACGGACGACAAAAAGATGTGAATACGGGAGGAAAAATGACCTCGCAGTATGCGCTACTGCGAGGTCGAATTTATTTGTCGAAGGATACGGGCTTCGTTTCTCCCGCTGCAAAAGCGTTTGGACCGGGATCCGACATGGAGAAATACATTTTCGCGGCTTTGGTCGTGCCAAAATCACGGTTAGAACCGGAGTTCTGTACCTTGTTAAAGGCATCGCGGAACATCTGATTATGCGCTTCCTCGCGGTTCAAGAGAAAATCAATAGTCTCTCGCACTTTTTTGTCGTCGATCTGGCGGTAAAGGTATTCGTAAACCACCTTTGCACGCTGTTCGGACGCAATATTACTGAGCAGGTCGGCGCACAGATCCCCCGTAACCGTTACGTAATCAGCCGTCCAGGAGTAACCCGAAGCGTTGATAAGACCGGGATTCAAGCCCAAAATCACGTGGGATTGTATCTCACCGCAGGGCACCTTCTCGGCATCAACGTCGTGACCGTTCAACAGGTTGATGGTCTGCGCCACCATCTCCATGTGCCCCAGCTCCTCCGCCGCAATGTCAAGGAACAGATCCTTGATCTCGGGGTCTTTGATACGAAAACTTTGGGACATATACTGCATGGCCGCCTTCAGCTCGCCGTTTCCGCCGCCGAGCTGTTCCTGCAAAAGTGCCGCATACTGCGGGTTCGGTCGCTCTACCGCCACGGGATGAAAAAGCATCTTTTCGTGTTTGAACATAATTCTACCTCCGTTTACTTTCTACTAACTATTCTTGCCAATCAGCAAACGGATATGTAGAAATTTTAATATTTATATGGTATAATTATTTTGATAAGATCTTATTAATTGGAGATATAGTATGGGCGATATTTTAATAAAAATACTTGTGTGCTTTCTCGCGGGAGCAGGGGCAGGCATCGGAACGGGATTTGCGGGCATGAGTGCTGCCGCGGTTGTAGGTCCTATGCTGATAACCTTTTTGGGCATTCCTGCTTACGATGCGGTAGGAATAGGACTAATCAGCGACGTTTTGGCAAGTTTGGTCAGCGCATATACCTATAAGAAAAGCGGAAACTTAGACGTTAAAAACAGCTTGCCACTACTCGTGAGCGTTCTGATCGTAACGATGATCGGCAGCTTTGTGGCAAGCTTTCTCCCCGAGCAAGCCATGAGTGGCACGATGCAGATAGCATTGATTATCATCGGTTTGCGCTTCCTTTTGAAGCCCGACAACAAAACGAGAGAGCAATTAGAAGAAAGCTCTCCGAAAAGCAGATTGATCAAGGCAATCGTCGGCGGCATATTCGTTGGCTTTATCTGCGGCTTTGCAGGCGCGGGCGGCGGAATGATGCTACTGCTTGTTTTGACTACCTTCCTCGGTTATCCCATGCATTTGGCGGTTGGTACAAGCGTGTTTATTATGGCGTTTACGGCTCTTACAGGAGGCATCAGCCATTTTATGATCGGGGGAATTCCCGACGTCCTCAGCCTTGTGCTGTGCGTTGTGTTTACACTGCTTTGGGCAAGAATTGCAGCGAAAATCGCTAACAAGTCTAACGCAAAAACCTTAAACCGTGTGGTCGGTATTGTTATGATCGTCACGAGCATCGTGATCTTGGCGGTAAATTATCTTTAAGAGATTGAGAAAAGCCACACGGAATGATGTAATAAATATATCGACTAAATTTCGGGAGGTGCACAAATGAAAACCATTATCATAGGCGGTGTTGCAGGCGGTGCAACGGCTGCGGCACGGCTTCGCAGACTGGATGAAAAAGCCGAGATCATTATTTTGGAGCGTGGCGAATACGTGTCATTTGCCAACTGCGGTCTGCCGTATTATATCGGCGGTGTCATCACCGACCGCGGGGACTTGACCTTGCAGACACCCCAAAGCTTTAAGGCACGTTTTAATATCGACGTCAGAGTGTTAAACGAGGCGGTTAAGGTAAGCCCCGATACCAAAACCGTTACGGTCAAAAATCTTCGCACGGGCGAAATCTATGAAGAAAGCTACGATAACCTCATTTTGTCTATGGGTGCCGAGCCGATACGGCCGAATATCGAGGGGGCTGACGGCGGCAACGTTTTCACCCTTCGCAACATTCCCGATACCTTAAAAATCAAGAACTATATTGATACCGCAAAGCCGCATTCGGCTGTGGTGATCGGCGGCGGATATATCGGTGTTGAAATGGCAGAGAATTTAGCCGAGGCAGGGCTAAAGGTTGCCATCGTAGAGCTTGCCGACCATCTCATCGCGCCCCTTGACTTTGATATGGCGGCAGACGTTCACCGCTATATAAAATCCAAAGGAATTTATCTGCACCTGAATAACGGCGTAAAGGCGATAAGCGGTAACACCGTCATTTTGCAAAACGGCGAGATCACTGCCGATATGATCATTATGTCTGTCGGTGTCCGCCCCGAAACTGCTATCGCAAAAGAATGCGGAATAGAACTCAATCCGCGCGGAAGCATTGTTGTCAACAACAAAATGCAGACCAATAT
>JAZSHF010000055.1:0-22700 GCA_045533115.1 Eubacteriales bacterium | reverse complement strand
CTTGACCTACGGTTTTCCCTCATCCGCCTCGCATACGCTCGGCACCTTCCCCCAAGGGAAGGCTTCTCACAAGCAATCTTCTCCTTCTTTTACTTCAATTCCGTTCATCGGCAAAGCCTACATAGAACCCCGCCACTATGGTGGGGTTTTCGTTTACAAAAAAGAGAGCATTTCGGGAAAACCGAAATGCTCTCTTTTTAATTGCGCGCAGTGCAATATTTTTACGCGAGATACTTAACTATAATATCCCAAAGACAGGTAACATTTGCAAGAACGGGAACGAGAACGAGGGAGATTACCGACATAAGCTTGATGAGGATATCCATCGCAGGTCCCGCGGTATCCTTGAAGGGGTCACCGACGGTGTCACCCGTGATTGCCGCCTTATGAGTATCGCTTCCCTTTCCGCCGAAGTTTCCTGCTTCGACGTACTTCTTAGCGTTATCCCAAGCACCGCCCGCGTTTGCCATAAAGACTGCGAGCATTATAGCGGAGAGAAGGCCGCCGATTAGAAGTCCGCCAAGACCTGCCGAGCCGAGAACAAAGCCGGCTGCGACGGGGGAAATGAGAACGATAAGTCCCGGAACTATCATTTCGCGAAGCGAAGCTTTCGTCGAAATGTCGATACATCTGTTATAATCAGGAGCCATTTTGCCCTCGAGGATCTCGGGATGCTTTTCGTACTGTGCACGAACCTCGTCGACCATCTTGTTAGCGGCACGGCCGACCGAGCCGATCGTAAGTGCGCTGAAGAGGTAAGGAAGCATTGCGCCGATAAGCATACCGATAAGAACCTTCGGGTCGGCAAGCGATATCTGAACCTTTGCCGCCTCAATGAACGACATAATAAATGCAAGCGAGGTGAGGGTAGCCGAGCCGATGCAGAAGCCCTTACCGATAGCGGCGGTGGTGTTTCCGACCGCGTCGAGCTTATCCGTTATCTCACGGACGCCGTGAGGAAGCTCGGACATTTCGGCAATACCGCCCGCGTTATCGGCGATCGGGCCGTAGCCGTCAACCGCAACGGTTATACCAACGGTCGAAAGCATACCGACAGCCGCGAGGGCGATACCGTAGCTTCCGCCGAAGAAATAGGAAACTGCTATAACTGCAGCAAGACAAGCGATCGTGAGCCAAGTAGACTTCATACCCACGCCGACGCCTGCTATGATATTGGTTCCGTGACCGGTTGTCGATTCTTTTGCGATTTGCTTAACCGACTTATATTCGTCCGAAGTATACAGCTCAGCAATAAATCCGACGCCGATTCCGGCAAGAAGTCCCGAAATGACGCATACGAGAAGCTTCCAGTTGCCAACGTAGAATACCGAAAGAAGGATAGATGCAACGATTACGATACCCGTTGCTATGTAGGTAGCGATGTTAAGCGCCTTATGGGGATCGGACCATTTTTTTGCGCGGAAGATAACGACCGACGCCAAAGCGGCGATAGCACCGATGCCGCAAAGGAGTATCGGGAAAAGAAGATACTTCGCAGTAAGTCCTGTAAGGAGCGCCATGGTAAGAGCGGAAAGGATAGAGCCGACGTAGGACTCGGTAAGGTCGGAGCCCATACCTGCGATATCGCCGACGTTGTCACCGACGTTATCGGCGATAGTTGCGGGATTTCTGGGGTCATCCTCGGGAATTCCCGCCTCGAGCTTACCGACGAGGTCGGCACCGACGTCTGCTGCCTTGGTATAAATACCGCCGCCGACACGTGCAAAAAGTGCGATAAGGGAACAGCCCAAGCTGTATCCCGTAAGTATCTGAACGGGAGCGTGAAGATCGCCCATTATCGCATATACGAGAAGTGTGATTCCCGCAAGTCCGAGCAGACCGAAGCCGACGACCGAAAGACCGAGCACCGCGCCGCCGCTGAAAGCAACGTTAAGAGCACCCGACATTCCCTCGTCACGCGCCTTGACCGCAGTTCTTGCGTTCGCCTTAGTCGCAATAAACATTCCGATCCAGCCCGCAGCCGCGGAAAACATTGCGCCGATAACGAAGCAAATGGCCGCCTTCCAGCCGATACCCTCGGCGCCCTTTAGTGCGGGAACGAAGCCGAGCGCGGTAAGAAGCACGCCGATTCCGAGTATGAACGGAATTATAAGCTTATATTCACGGGTGAGGAAGGTCATTGCTCCGTCGTGAATATGCTTGTGAATGTCCTCAACCTTTTTGTCGTTGATCTGGATCCTTGATACCTTACGGAAAAGCACGAAAACGTATCCGAGAGTTATCACTGCCGCAAAAACAACGAGAACGAGAGGAAGATAAATACCCATTTAATTTTCTCCTTTATGTTTTGTCTGACGATCCGCCTTAATGACAGAAAGCCACTATCGGTCATTTTAACATATAAAACAAAAAATTACAATACTTTGAGGAAAATTATTTCCAAAATTAAACCGTTTCTTCACAATGGAGTAAAACGGTATTCGTCCTGCCCTTTTCTTTGTTGAAAAGCGTTAAACGCCGAGATTTTGTTGATCGAAAATCCTTGACAAGCTGCAAAAAAGAGGGTATAATAATTATGAGATTTCGTTTGAACGAAGAAAAATGACGCAATAAACTTCGTTCGAGCGAATAAAAACAGCTAATTTCATTTCGTTTGAACGAAATAAATTAAAAACGAGGTAATTATGGATCTGATAACCGTAAAGGAAGCGGCGGAAAAATGGGGCGTTACTCCCCGCCGTGTTCAGGGACTTTGCAAGGAAGGCCGTATAAGGGGCGCGACCAGATGGGAGCGCACCTGGATGATCCCGGCACACGCCGTTTTGCCCAAGGGCAAAAAGGAAGAGGAGCCGCATCTGCCGATGCCCAGAAAATCCCCATTCCTCGATATGACAAACATTTACTCGGTGCCGGGCGAAGCAGAGGAAAGCATAAAATTTCTTGAAAACAACCCCGAGGCCTGCGCGCTTCTTTCGGCACAGATAGCCTACCGCCGCGGCGAGATCGACAAGGTCTACGACCACGCAAGATACTTTCTCTCCTCGCGTTCGGGCTTCTACGCGGTGCTCGGCGGCGGAATGCTCCTTGCTCTATGTGCTATTTGGCGCGGCGACATTGCGCTTTGGTACGAGGCAAAAAAGCATATTTGCGAGGCTCCCCATGCTACCGCCGAGGAGCGCGATATGATAACGCTGTCCCTTGCCATCGTCGACAGCTCGGTCTACGATAACAAGGATTACCCCGAATGGTTCAAACGCGGCTCGTTTGTTCCGCTTCATCCCGATTCGCTTCAGACCGCACGGGTGTTTTACGTCAAATACCTTTATATGTCGGCGTTTGCCGTCGCTACGAAGCAGGACGACGTCGAGGGAATAAAGGGACTGGCGATGATGAGAATGCTCCCGCTCGCGATCGAACCGATGATATCGCAGGCGTCAGCCGACAAAACCGTCATTCCCGAAATATATTTGCGTCTTTCCTGCGCCGTTTCCTACTACAATTCGGGCGACAAGCAGCACGCTATCGAGCATATCGACAAGGCGATAGCGCTCGCGCTTCCCGACCGCCTTTACGGTATTCTGACCGAGTACATCCGTCATTTCGACCGCCTGCTTGAGGAACGCATTGAGCTTGTCGATTCCGAGGCGCTTATTATGGTTAAAAACCTTTACAAAATATACAGTGTCGGCTGGTCGAAGCTTTCGGGTGCTGTACGAGGACGAGTGATAGCACACAACCTCACCCTGCGCGAGCGCGAGGTTGCGAAGCTTGCGGCGTTCGGATTTACCTCAAAGGAGATCGCGTCGATGCTCTATATATCCGAGTCGACCGTCAAGCAAACTGTCCTTTCGGCTGTCCAAAAAACGGGAATAAAGGACAGGTCGGAGTTCGCTTTGATACTATAAAAATCAGTACCGAAAAACTTGTTTTCGGGGGTAGTTTTTTCATAAAAAATTCCGTATAATGCTTACAGTAAGCGCTATGCGGAATTTTTTATGGACGGTGACAAAATGACAAAGGTAAAAGACGGCGATCTTTACAAGCGAATAGAGCTTTTCGGAAAGGTCTTCGAAATATATTACGGATATTATGAGGAGCGCGAAAGGCACAGCGAATTTGCCGAGCCGATTCCGATATATCCCGATTTCGAAAAGCATCCTATATATACGGACGACGGGTACCCGTTCGCAACGCACATGCAGTCGATCTGCGAGCACGGCGACAGTCGGTTTTCCGACGGATACTGCGTTGACTGTAGCTACTTCTCGGACGAGGAGGAGCTGATAGGCATCTGTAAATGCCCGAAGCGACGCCTTAATAACGATAATAGCGAAGAAAACTGATCCGAGGTGATTAAAATGAAAAAGGCAGTCAGGATAATAACCTATATGATGGCATTCGCAAAAAGGCGTAAGATGATCACGCCGATCAAAACAGTATTTAATATTTAAGGAGAAGAACAAATGAAAAAGAAACTTTTAAGCTTATTTGTCGCCCTTTGTCTTGCGATAAACATTTTACCGATGGCAATAATAGTATCCGGCGAGACCGCCGCTAACGCCATAACTGCAAGCGGCGTCGTTCTTAACAAATCACTGATCCCGGCAACAGATACGTCCCCAAAGAAAATACGCATTGAGGCATACGTTAACGGCACCGTAAGCACGAGCGAGGCACACAAGCCCGCAGATATCGTCCTCGTTCTCGACCAGTCGGGCTCGATGGCAGAAAGGGTCAACGGCAAGTCAAAGCTCGAGCTTCTCAAGAACGCGGCTCAGAGCTTCGTCGATGAGGTTGCGAAAATGAACGATTCGACAGGCAATCTCTACCGTGTAGCAATCGTGGGCTTTGCAAGCCAATCGGGATACGGCAACAATACCGAGATCCTTACGCTTAATAGCGGCAGCGGTAAGCCGTACAACAACCTGACCGATCAAGATTACCTCAATTCCCTCGTTAACTGCACGACAAGCACAGCCGGCGAAGGCGGCATCCTTGCCAAGGCAATAGATAACCTCGCCTCATCCGGCGCAACGAGAGCCGATCTCGGTATGGAAATGGCAGCTAACGTATTCGGCAAGCAGCCTGCCGGAACCTATACAGACCGCGCAAAGATCGTCGTTCTCATTACCGACGGCGAGCCGACGACCTATTCGGATTTCAGCACCTCGGTTGCAAATGCGGCAGTATCAACGGCAAAGGTCCTCAAGGACGGCGGAGCTCATATCTTCTCAATGTACATCGGCTCCCCCTCTACAAATTCGGTCAACTTCCTTCAGGCAGTGTCGAGCAACTACCCCGACGCTACCGCTTATAACAATAGAGGCGAGCGGGCGGCTGCCACATATTACAGCGCGCATTCCGATGGCGCAGACATCGAAAATATGCTTACGACCGTCGCGGACACGATCTCCGCAATGTCCTCACTCAACGAAAGCTCCATCGTAACCGGCACCATCTCCGAGCACTATATGCTCGCTGCAGACGTTGATACGACCGCTCTCGACCAGATCGAGATATATACCTCGGATAAGACCGCTACCGGTTGGGCAAACGAGGTTCCCTGCGATGAGGCTAACGTAAGCTTTATCGGAGAAAGCACAAAAACGATTGGCGTTTCGGGCTTCAATTTTGCAGCGAACTGCATAACCGAGACACCCCGTAACGGCGACTTCTACGGACGCAAGATAGTTATTTACATTCCTATCGTTGAGGACGAGAGCAGCGATATCTTCGGCGGCTACGTTCCCGCGAGCATAGATGCATCCATCTATCAGGATAAGACCGCGCTTGAAAACGGCGAAAAGACCGCTTCTGTCGGCGAGCTTAAAGCAGATTACACAATTTCCTACCCCGTATCCGCGGCTGAGCGTGCCTTCCACATTGACGGAACGCTCCTTTCCGAGCCTGCGAGCAAAACTGTCAGCTTCAGAGGCGAAAACGAGATCGCTTCCTCGATCTTCGACGAGATGATCCCCGCGATCCCCGACTATTTCCGTAATATCGGTGTTGACATCACCTATAAGCTCATCGACATCGGAACCACCGATATAGATGCAAACGACCGTAACGACGACGTTCTCGTTGCGACCCTTACAGTCAACGCAGCGGACGGAGTTGACGTAACCGATCCCACGCTCTGGACCTGGACCGAGGGACTTGACAGCACGACACTCACGATTCCCGCAAACGAATACTTCGCTGAAAAGGTATACGTCATCGTGGCTACCCTCACGAGCATCAAAGACGTTGAGCAGCCCGAGACCATGACCGTATATAACTACCTCGATCTTTCGGTAGTTCGCGGCAACCTTGCACACATCGTATACGGCGTAATCGACGAAAACGGCAAAACGACCGTTTCGAGCGGTGCGCTCGGCTCTCTCATCGGCAACACCTACACAGAGGCAGTTACCGAGGGACAGGATTCCGCTGTAATGACCTTTACCCCGAACGAGGGCTTCAAGATTAAGGAGATTCTCGTATTCACCTCCGGCAATGCCCCCTTTGACACAAAGCACGTAGTATACAGCACCGTCAGCGGCGCAAGCGCAGTCAAGCTCGACCTTGACGGCGACGGCGTCCTCGACGAGATCACCCTCGCTCCCGACGGAAGCTGGAGCTTCGGCGCAAAGAACGTTACCTCCGGAATCGCAGTTGAGGTATACACCGAAGCGATCACTCACGTTCTTACAACAAGTGCCGACAGCGGAAGCGAGATCATAGTCGGCTTCACCTATAATTACGACCCGATCAAAAACATTAACGTTCCCTTCCGTGCTCTTAACGGATACCGTCTCAATACCCTTGAGGTAAACGGCACCGTTTACGACCTTACAAAGGCGTCCGACCGCGAGACTCTTGAAAATCTTTACAATGCAGTCTTCGTAACCGAGCTTGATCCCGAGGGCGAGACCATTGTCGTCGGCGGCGACGTTCATCTTTCCGCAACCCGCGACAACGACGTAAAGGTAACATCCGCACTCCGTGAGTACAACGTATACACCAAGTACTATATCGAAAACGCTAACGGAACGATAACCGAGTACACCGAAATAGCAACTCAGCCCGCAACGCTCGAGTTTGGCAAGGTAGTCGTGGATAACGTGACCTTCGAATACACCGAGGGCGACATTACCGTGATCGGCGGCGCGAAGTACGTTCTTCGCGGCTGGTACCTCGGATACGTCGGAAACGGATTCTCCGATATCATCGAAGACGATTACACGATGCCCGCACACGATATTACTCTCAACGCCGTATGGGTCAAGATCCCGACATACACCGTAACGGGAACCATCGACGAAAACGGAAGCGTTTCCGTTCCCGGTTCCACTTCAGGAAATACCTACACCGAAACCGTTACCGAAAACGAGAACTCTGCTGAAATGACCTTCGCACCGAACGAGGGCCACAATATCGAGGAAATCTACGTAACCGTTGACGGCATCGAGAATCTCGTATTCAGCACCGACCCCGAGGCAACCGTAGTCAATATCGATCTTGACGGCGACGGAAACGACGACGAAGTTGCTCTTGCGTCTGACGGAAGCTGGGCATTCACCGCTAAGAACGTGATTTCCGACGTGACCGTTGAGGTTTACACCAAGCCCGTATCGAAGACGCTTACTACCGAATCCGACACCGGAAGCACCATTTCCGACGGCTACTCTTACGAGTACAGCACCGTTAACAAGGTCGACGTTACCTTCGGTGTAAAAGAAGGCTACGTTCTTACCGTTCTTGAAATCAACGGCGTTAAGTATGATCTTACCTCAAACGACGACGTTAACGCTCTCACCGTGCTCGGCGCGGTTCTTACCGAGGAAGGTGGCAAGATCGTCGGCGGCGCTCTTAAACTCTCCGCAACAAGAGACAACGACGTCAAGATTTTCTCCGAAAAGGACGTATATGCAGTTACTATCAAGTACTTCGTAAAGAACGAGGACGGAACCTATACAGAGCTTTCGGCTCTTACCGATACCGCTGTCGTTGAATTTGGCGCAGTCATTATGAACAACGTGACCTTCGAGCTTGAAGCAGGTGACGAGCTTACCGTAGGCGAAGTTAAGTATATCTTCGAGAACCTCTACCGCGGATACGAGGGCGACGGCTACACCGTTCCCGTCGACGGCACCGAAACGATGCCCGCATCCGACGTGACGCTCAACGCAGTCCTCACCGCAGTTCCCGTGCCTCCTCCCGGCGGAGATCAGGTCAACCCCGACACCGCCGACGGCACAGTCACCGCTCTTCTCCTCGCGGTCGCCGCAGTAGTCGGCATCGCCGTAATTAAGAAGAACAGACGTATCGAGGATGACGAATAATCAATAATGAAAGCTCCCTCTGAGGCATCCGCCTCAGAGGGAGCTTAATTTTATTTACTTTCCGGGGCCTGCCGTGTCGGAACCGTCGCCGATAAGTCCGAGGCGCTTTGCCGCGTCCTCACGCATTTTATATTTAAGGATCTTGCCTGCGGCGTTCATCGGGAAGCTGTCGACGAACTTGATATATTTCGGCACCTTATGGCGCGCCATATTCGCCTTGATGTACGCGGCCATTTCCTCGACGGTAACGCTTCCCTCTTCCTTGAGGATAATGCAAGCCATTATCTCCTCGCCGTACTTCTTATCGGGAACGCCGATTACCTGAACGTCCTTCGTCATCGGGTGAGTGTAGATAAATTCCTCAATTTCCTTCGGGTAGATGTTTTCGCCGCCGCGGATTATCATATCCTTAAGGCGTCCCGTTATACGGTAGTTACCGTCCTCATCGCGGGAAGCGAGGTCGCCCGAATGGAGCCAGCCGTCCTCGTCGACGGTGTCCTTCGTCGCGTTCGGCATTTTATAATAGCCCTTCATCGTGTTATAGCCCTTGGCGCAAAATTCGCCGTTCTGTCCCGCGCCAAGCTCTTCTCCCGTTTCGGGATCGACTATCTTACAGCGGACGTGCGGGAATGCGTAGCCGACGGTTTCGGTTCTGACCTCAAGCGAATCGGTCCACGAGCTCATCGTGTTACCGGGCGCACATTCCGTCTGACCGTAAACGCTGACTATTCCCGTCATATTCATCTCGTCGGGCTGCGCCGCGCGCTTCATCAGCTCAGGCGGACATCCCGCGCCCGCCATTATTCCCGTTCTCATGTGAGAAAAATCGGTGCGGCGGTAGTCGGGGTGGTTGAACATCGCGATAAACATCGTCGGAACGCCGTTGAAGCAGGTTATCTTCTCCTGGTTTATGCAGGCAAGAGAGGATTTTGCCGAGAAATACGGCATCGGACACATTGTCGTGCCGTGTGTCATCGACGAGGTCATTGAAAGAGTCATTCCGAAGCAGTGAAACATCGGAACGTGTATCATCATTCGATCGGCTGTCGAAAGACCCATTCTGTCGCCTATACATTTACCGTTGTTAACAACGTTATAGTGCGTGAGCATAACGCCCTTGGGGAAGCCCGTCGTGCCCGACGTATACTGCATATTGCAGACGTCGGACGGACGTACTGCCGCCGCCATTCTTGCCACAGTCTCGCGGCGGACCAGCTTATAGCGTGCCATCGCCTCGTCGAAGGTCAAGCATCCCTTTTGCTTAAAGCCCACCGTTATTACGTTACGAAGGAACGGAAGCTTCTTACAGTGAAGCGGCTCGCCGGGTGTCGCGTCCTTTATCTCGGGACAGAGAGTGTTGATTATCTCGGCATAGTTCGAATCAAGACAGCTCTCTATCATAACGAGGGTATGCGTATCGGACTGACGAAGCAGGTATTCCGCCTCGTGTATCTTATACGCGGTGTTCACCGTTACAAGAACAGCACCGAGCTTCGTAGTTGCCCAGAAGGTAATATACCACGCGGGCAGATTGGTTGCCCATACCGCGACCTTTGAGCCCGCCTTTACGCCGAGCGAAACGAGCGCACGCGCAAAGCGGTCAACGTCCTCTCTGAATTCCGCATAGGTACGCGTGTAATCGAGAGTCGTATACTTGAAGCAGTACTGGTCGGGAAACTCCTCTGCAACCCTGTCGAGCACCTGAGAGAAGGTAAGGTCGATAAGCTCGTCCTTTTTCCAGATATACTGTCCGCTTCCGTCGTGATTAAAATAGAGCGTCTTTTTCATATCCCGAGTCGAGTGGAAACGGGACATATAGTTTACGAAATGAGGGAAAATGATTTCGGGATCGTCAAGTCCTTCAAGCCATTCGGGCTTCCATTCAAGGGAAATGAAGGCGTCGTAATTTACCGACGAAAGAGCGCGCATAACGTCGCATATCGGCATAGTTCCCTCTCCGATAAGCTGATAATCGCCGTTATCGTCGGAATCGCGGACGTGAACGTGGCAAACGTAGGCGCCGAGATTTTTTATCGTATCGTCGCCGCTTTCGCCGTTGTCGCGATAGGTGTGATGAACGTCCCAAAGGGCGGCAAGCCGGTCAGACGCAAAGCCCTCAAGGAGCGCACGCAGACGCGAGGTGTCGGAATATATGCCGCTCGTTTTTACGAGTATCGAAACCGAAAGCTGCTCAGCCTTTTGCAAAATTGCTGTAAGTGCGCTCTTAACGGCATTTTCGTCGTCGTGAAGAGCGCAAACGACAACGTAAGGAACGTTTGCATTGTGCGCGATCTCCATAAGAGCGATGACAGTATGGATTACCGTCGGGTCGCCCGAAATATCGCAGGACGTATCGAAGCACGGAATAGATACGTTTCTTTCACGCATCTGACGTGCAGTTGACGCTACGTTATATTTATGAAAGGGAGCACCCTTGTCGGTCATGGAATTAAAGGTATGGAGATTATAGAGCTCAACGCCCGCGAAGCCCATTTCGAGCGCGGTATCGAGCATCTTTTCAAATGAAAGCTCGCGCCAGCCCCTGTTTGAGAAGGAAAGCTTCATTCGGCATCCTCCTCGTAGATTATCTTATTGAGCGCAGAGAGATACGCCTGAATTCCCGCACCGACGATGTCGGTAGAGATTCCGCGTCCCGAATAGACCTTTCCGTTTGCGCGGAGCTTAACGACGGTCTGTCCCATCGCCTCGCGTCCCTCGGTTACTGCCTGAAGCTGGAAATCGTCAAGCTCATAGTGACAGCCGGTTATCTTTTCTATTGCCTGGAAGGCGGCGTCTATCGATCCGTCTCCAATATAAACGCCCTCAACGCTTCGACCGTTCTTTTCGAGCTTGATATGAGCGGTCGCGGAGATGGTATTTCCCGAGGTGATAACGTATGTGTCAAGCTTATAGGTCGGGGGAACCTGCATTGCGCTCGATGCAACGATAGCGTCAAGCTCCTTGTAGGACACTTTTTCCTTTCTTTCAGCTATCTGACGGAAAGCCGCGTATACCTTACCGCTGTCGGCCTCGGAAAGATCGTAGCCGAGCTTCTCGACCGCCGCGGAGACCGCGCTTTCGTCATCATGAGAGGTGAGGAACACTCCCGAATCGTCGTGATCGCCGATCGCGAGTGCGCTTCCGTTTCCCTTCGATGGGTTGCAAAGCCAATTTATCTGATCTATGATTCTGCTGATCTGAGTAACTGCAATATTACAGCCCGCGCCGAGCGCATCTGCCTTTGCCGAAATAACGCGCGCGACGTTCGAGAGGTCTGCACAGTCGACGGGATATGCCGCCGCTCTGATCTGAGTTGCTCCCTCCGCTACCGCCGCAACGGCGCAGGCATCTGCCATCGAGATAGTATCCGCGCAGGAGATTCCGAGAGTTACGTTTTTAAGGGCAGGGATCGCATCGTACTGCTCCTTAATAAACTCTGCAAATTCGGAGGGAAGCATCGTTCCCGCAGTATCGCAAAGCGTTACGGTAGTAGCTCCCGCCTCTATTGCACCGTTGACAAGCTGGGCAAGAAACATCTTATCGCTTCTCGTTGCATCCTCTGCAACAAATTCGACGTCGTTACAAAGCTTCTTACAAGCAGAAACGGCATTCTTCACGGTTTCAAGCATTGCATCGGGCTTTTTGTGAGAAATATACTCTATCTGCACCTGAGATGCGGGCGCACATACCTGAAGGCGCGGCTTTTCGGCGCTCTGGAGAGCGCTCCACGTCATTTCAATGCTTTCATTATTAAGCTCAACGGGAACGGCAATTATACTGTCCTTCACCGCCGAAGAAATGGATTTTATCTGAAGCGAATCGATGCGGGCGTTCTTTATGAAACCGAGCTCGATCACGTCAACGCCAAGCTTATTTAGTAGCTTCGATAGCTCGATCTTTTCCTTAAAAGATAGCACGAAGTCCTCAAAAGTCTGCTTCATCGTGGCGTCACTGATTCTGATCTGTTTCATAAATGCCTTTCAACTCCTTCTAATCGAAATTTTCGAAATGCCGCAGTAAATCGGCGATCTCGGTGTCTACATTACTTATTTATCTATTTAATCACCAAACGCCCGAATTGTCAAGAGAAAATAAAACGAAGAGGCAACTTTTGATGCTTTTGTACAAAATGAAAAAGCGACGCAGTAAAATTTTTTTGCAGTTTTTGAGCAAAAAACATTTGACAAATACGCTTCATCGTGGTAAAATGTTTACATCAACAAAATAACCCAAGATAAAGACTGTGACGAAGACGGCACGGTAACTTAAGCTTTCAGAGAGTCGGCGGACGGTGTGAGCCGACAGCTTGGTGCCAATGTGCATATCACTTCCGAGTCGAATGTCCGAGCGAAGGTCAGGGCATTCCGTTTCCCGCGTTAAGGGCGAGGGCTTGTTAGAGCCTAAAGTGACGGTTCTCCGTAATTTGAGTGGTACCGCGGGTATTCATTTACTCGTCTCAAGAAAAGGTTTTTTCTTGGGACGTTTTTTGTTTGGAATATCTGTTTGAAAGGAAAACAAATTATGACCGCACAATCAAGTATGAATCAACTGCAAAGCATCGCACAGCGTATTCGTGAGATGCGTCAGATCATGGGCTATACCTACAAGGAAATGGCTGAAATGACCGAGGTGAACGAGGAGACCTACCGTTCCTACGAGACGGGAACTATCGACCTTCCCTTTACCTTTATTCACAAGTGTGCAAAGGCGTTCGGACTTGAGCTTACCGACATTCTCGAGGGACACAGCGCAAAGCTTTCGGGCTACACCGTAACCCGCCGCGGCGAGGGACTTACCACCGCAAGCGAGGACGGCATCACGATCCAGGATATGGCGCCCCTCTTCCGTAAAAAGCTCGCAACTCCATATTGGGTAACCTATCAGTATTCGGAGGAGCTTCAGAAGCAGCCGATACATACCGTTACTCACGCAGGACAGGAATTTGATATGGTAGTCAAGGGCTCGATGCGTATCCGCATCGGCGACCGCGAGGAGGTGCTCCGCGAGGGCGACAGCGTCTTCTTCAAGTCGTCAACTCCCCACGGAATGATCGCCGTTGACGGAGAGGATTGCGTATTCCTTGCCATGATCATGGCGTCCGACGCGACCGACCAGCCGATGTATATCGGAAACGGCGAGCATACAGCAACGAGAGCGCCTCTCCTTTGCGAGAAGTTCGTAAAGACGACCGAGGACGAGCACGGAGTTCTCACCGACGTTAATTATGAAAACGAGGAGAAGTATAACTTCGCCTTCGATACCGTTGACGAGATCGCTCGCCGTCAGCCCGACAAGCTCGCTATGGTTCACGTTTCAAACGATATGACAGAGCGCCGCTTCACATTCAAGGATATGAAGGACGCGTCATCTCAGAGCGCCAATTACTTCAAGTCGCTCGGCATCAAGCGCGGCGACCGCGTAATGCTCGTTCTCAAGCGTCACTATCAGTTCTGGTTCGCAATTCTCGGTCTTCACAAGCTCGGTGCTATCGCAATTCCCGCGACGAATCAGCTCGTTGAAAAGGACTTCACCTACCGTTTTAACGCCGCAGGCGTCTCCGCTATTCTCTGTACTGCTGACGGTGATACCTCCCGTCAGGTCGAGCTTGCCGAAAAGGCATACGGAAATGAGCTTACAAAGGTTCTCGTCGGCGGAAGCCGTGACGGCTGGCACGATTTTGACTCCGAATATTCGCTCTTCAGCCGCCGCTTTGTCCGCGAGGACGATGCTCCCTGCGGCTCCGATCCGATGCTTATGCTCTTCACGTCGGGAACGACGGGCTATCCGAAGATGGCGATGCACTCGTATAAGTACGCTCTCGGTCACTTCGTAACCGCCAAATACTGGCACCTTTGCGAGCAGGACGGACTTCACTTCACCATCTCCGAAACGGGCTGGGGAAAGGCACTCTGGGGCAAGCTTTACGGTCAGTGGCTCTGCGAGGGCGCGGTGTTCACATACGATTTCGACCGCTTCGATTCCGAGAAGATCCTGCCGATGTTCAAGCAGTACGGAATCACGACCTTCTGCGCTCCGCCCACTATGTACAGAATGCTCATCAAGCAGGATCTGAGCAAGTACGATCTTTCCTCTATCCGTCACGCGACGACGGCAGGCGAGGCGCTTAACCCCGAGGTCTACTATCAGTTTGAGAAGGCAACGGGACTTCACATCGCAGAGGGCTTCGGTCAGACCGAAATGACCCTCGGTATCGCAAATCTCTACGGCACGCAGCTTAAACCGGGCGCTATGGGTAAACCCGTTCCGGGATACGGAATCGACCTCGTCGATACCGACGGAAATCCAGTTCCCGACGGTGTTAACGGCGAGATCGTCATCCGCACCGACAAGAAGGTCTCCTGCGGAGTCTTCCTCGGCTACTACTTAAACGAAGAAGCAACGCGGAACGTATGGCACGACGGAATGTACCATACGGGCGACCTTGCATGGCGCGATGAGGACGGCTACTATTGGTACGTCGGCCGTGCCGATGACGTCATCAAATCTTCGGGCTACCGTATCGGACCGTTTGAGATCGAGTCGACTATTATGGAGCTTCCCTACGTTCTCGAATGCGGTGTTTGTGCTGCACCCGACGAGGTAAGAGGTCAGGTCGTCAAGGCGTGCATCGTTCTCGTCCCGGGAACGAACGCTACCGACGAGCTTAAAAAGGAGATTCAGGATTACGTCAAGTCCCGTACCGCTCCCTACAAATATCCGAGAATCGTTGAGTTCAGAACCGAGCTTCCCAAGACGATCAGCGGAAAAATTATGAGAAACAAGCTTTAATACAGAAATTGTCAACGCTGTGGCTTCAAAAAAATGTTGACAAGTAGCTTATAATTATATTATAATATAGTTTATCAATTATTTTTCTTATCGAGGTTCACAGTGGAACAGAATTTCAGTTCAATGGAACATAAAATAAAAGAGATCGCCAACCGTATAAGGGAGCTTCGTATCATCACGGGACTTACCGTTGAGGATATGGCTTCCCGTACGGGAATGAGCGTCGAGGAATACGAGCAGTGTGAAGCGGGAAACCGAAACCTCAGCATAGCGTTCCTCTACCACTGCACGCTCAGCTTCGGCGTCGATATGGGAGATATTCTCGAGGGTAAATCCCCGAAGCTCCGCTCATACGCGCTTACGCGTAAGGGCGAGGGTCAGAGAATCGAGGAAGCCCATAATATGATCGGTTATAACCTCGCATCAGGCTTCCGTAACCGTATCGCGCTCCCGCTTTATATGAAGCTTAATTACCGCAACGACGCCGAGATTGAGCTTGTCACCCACGAGGGTCAGGAATGCGACATCGTTATCAACGGTCAAATGAAGATCCAAATCGGCGACCATACCGAGATACTGAACCCCGGCGACACAATCTATTACGATTCGGGAACGCCTCACGGTATGATGGCAGTCGGCGGCGAGGACTGCTCCTTCTACGCTATCGTCCTCCGCAATCAGGCGGCAAGAATCGGCGAGCAGGAGGCAGAGGTCTCCGTCGCAACGAAGCGCCGCGCCGAGGACAGTGAGGTCCGCATCTATAACGATTTCATCATTCCCACAGAGGAAAACGGCGTTCTTACAAAAATTACATTCAAGAACGAGGAAAAGTTCAACTTCGCATTCGACGTCGTCGACGAGCTCGGAAAGCGCAAGCCCGATAAGCTCGCTATGCTTTATGTAAACGAGGACGGTGTCGAAAAGCGTCTTACCTTCTCCGATATGAAAAAGGAATCAAGCAGAGCCGCAAACTACTTCAAGTCGCTCGGCATAAAGCGCGGCGACCGCGTAATGCTGATCCTCAAGCGTCACTATCAGTTCTGGTTCTCGGTGCTCGCTCTCCATAAGCTCGGAGCGATAGCAATCCCCGCACCGAATCAGCTTCTCGAAAAGGATCTCTCCTACCGCTTCAACGCGGCAAACGTAAAGGCGATCCTTTGTACCGCCGACGGCGAGGTTGCAAACGCAGTTGACGAGGCGGCAAAGAACGCCCCCTGCCTCGAGCAAAAAATTCTCGTTAACGGAAGCCGCGACGGCTGGCACGACTTCAACGAGGAATACATAATCTACAGCAGTCACTATGTCCGCACCGAGGATTCCCCCTGCGGCTCCGACCCGATGCTTATGTTCTTCACGTCGGGAACGTCGGGCTATCCGAAGATCGCGGCGCATAACTATAAATATCCTCTCGGACATTTCATAACCGCAAAATATTGGCATCAGGTCAACCCCGACGGTCTTCACCTTACCATTTCCGACACGGGATGGGCAAAGGCGATGTGGGGTAAGATGTACGGTCAATGGCTCTGCGAGGCGGCAAACTTCGTTTACGATTTCGACCGCTTCGACGCAGAGAAGATACTGCCGATGTTCGCAAAGTACGGAATTACGACCTTCTGCGCGCCCCCTACGATGTACAGAATGCTGATAAAGCAGGACATCAGCCGCTTCGACCTCTCGTCCATCGAGCACGCCTCGACTGCGGGCGAAGCGCTTAACCCCGAGGTGTTCCGCAAGTTCGAAGAGCATACGGGACTCAAGATAATGGAGGGCTTCGGTCAATCTGAAAGTACTCTCATCATCGGCAACCTTGCGGGCGGAAGCCACAAGATCGGCTCTATGGGACAGCCTGTGCCCCTTTACGACGTTCACCTTATTGACAGCGACGGTAACGAGGTCGAGGACGGTGAAAACGGCGAAATATGCATCAATATCAAAAACGGTCTTCCCTGCGGTCTTGCTTATGCTTACGAGGGCAACGAAGAGGTCACGAAAGAGACCTGGCGCGACGGCTATTACCATACGGGCGACCTCGCTTGGCGCGATGAGGACGGCTTCCTTTGGTACGTCGGACGTGCCGATGACGTTATTAAGTCGTCCGGCTACCGTATCGGACCGTTTGAAATTGAAAACGTCATAATGGAGCTTCCATACGTACTTGAATGCGGAGTTTCCGCCGCGCCCGACGAGATAAGAGGTCAAATTGTTAAGGCAAGCATCGTGCTTGTCAAGGGCTTCACGGGCACCGACGAGCTCAAAAAGCAGATACAGGACTACGTCAAGAGTCGTACCGCGCCCTATAAGTACCCGAGAATAGTTGAGTTCCGCGAGAGCCTGCCCAAGACGACAAGCGGAAAAATAATCAGAAAACAGCTTTAATTATGAACAATAAGCGATTGACACTTTTTGCAGGGCACTACGGAAGCGGAAAAACCAATATCGCGGTAAACTACGCGATAAAGCTCGCGCGCGAAGGAAAAAAGGTTTGTATAGCCGACCTCGACATAGTAAATCCATACTTCCGCACCAAGGACAGCGAGAATGAACTGAAAGAAAACGGCATAGACCTTATTTCCCCGCAGTACGCGAATACCAACGTCGACCTGCCCGCCCTGCCTGCCGAAAGCTACCGTCTCGTGCAGGATAGATCTGTCTACGGCATAATGGATATCGGCGGCGACGACCGAGGCGCGTATGCGCTCGGCAGATTCGTCGACGCGATAAAAGCGGAAAACGATTACGAAATGGTATTCGTAGCAAACTGCTACCGACCGCTGACGTCTAACGCCGACGATACTATCGAGATAATGAAAGAGATCGAGGCGGCGTGTAAGCTCAATTTCACCTGCATCGTAAACAATTCCCATCTTGGAGAGCTGACCACTCCCGAAACCGTAACCGATTCGTTCGGATATATAAACGAGCTGTGTGAAAAAACGGGGCTTCCCCTTATGATGCACACGGCTGTCAAAGAGGTAGCGGATAAGCTGACGGGCGTGCCCGTTATGGCTCTCACTCTTCAGAAAAAATATTTTTAACCTAAGCAAAGGAGAAAACAATGGCAAAGGTTACTTTTAATACCGATATGTGCAAGGGCTGCGGTCTTTGCGTCGGCGCCTGTCCCAAGGGCTGCCTTGAGATCGCGTCCGACAAGCTCAACGCAAAGGGTTATTCCCCCGCGTATATCAAGGATCAGGAAAAATGTATAGGTTGTGCTTTCTGTGCGACTATGTGTCCTGATTGCATAATCACGGTTGAAAAATAAGCAAAACCATTAAGGAGAAAACCACATGGCAGAAAGAATTTTGATGAAGGGCAACGAGGCGATAGCCGAAGCCGCTATCCGCGCAGGTTGCCGTCACTACTTCGGTTATCCGATCACTCCCCAGACCGAGATCGCCGCTTATATGGCAAAGAAAATGCCCAAGATAGGCGGAGTTTTCCTTCAGGCAGAGAGTGAGATAGCTTCGATAAATATGGTCTACGGCGCGTCTGCTGCCGGAATGAGAGTAATGACCTCCTCCTCCAGCCCCGGAATCTCTCTTAAAGCAGAGGGACTCAGCTACATAGCAGGCTCCGACGTTCCCGCGCTTGTAGTTAACGTACAGAGAGGCGGCCCCGGACTTGGCGGTATCCAGCCCTCGCAGTCCGATTACTTTCAGGCAGTAAAGGGCGGCGGTCACGGTGACTACCGTATGATCGTCCTCGCGCCTGCATCCGTTCAGGAAATGGCAAGCTTGACGATCAAGGGCTTCGACCTTGCAGATAAATACAATATGACCTCGATGATCCTCGCCGACGGCACCATCGGACAGATGATGGAGCCGATCGTATTCGAGGACGGGGAGCCGACCGTATATGAGAAGCCGTGGGCTCTTACCGGTACCGAGAAGAAGCGTACTCATAACGTCGTAAATTCCCTTTACCTCAAGCCCGATGAGCTTGAGAGAAAGAACTTCGAGAGATACGAAAAGTATAAGCTCGTTGAGGAAAACGAGCCGATGTGGGAGGAATATATGATGGAGGACGCGGAAATCTGCGTCGTCGCATTCGGTATCGCTTCCCGCGTTGCCAAAAACGCAGTCGTTGCGGCTCGTAACGAGGGCATCAAGGTCGGTCTTATCCGCCCCATCACCCTTTGGCCTTTCCCCAAGAAGGCTATCGAGGCTGCTGCCGATAAGGTCAAGGGCTTCGTGTCCGTTGAGCTTAATATGGGACAGATGATCGAGGATATCCGCCTCTACTCGCAGTGCAAAAAGCCCGTCGCTCTTTGCAATCGCGCAGGCGGTATGATCCCGAGTCCCGATCAGGTGCTTGATTCAATTCGCCGTGCCGAGAAAGGAGAGTTCTGATAATGGCAACCGTATTTGAAAAACCGAAATCCCTAACGAACGCTCCCTTCCACTACTGTCCCGGCTGTCCTCACGGTATAATCCACCGTCTTGTAGCCGAGGTAATGGACGAGCTTGACATCGAGGGCAAGGCAATAGGCGTTGCCCCCGTCGGATGTGCAGTTATGGCATACGACTACTTCGCTTGCGACATGATCGAGGCGCCTCACGGACGCGCTCCCGCCGTAGCAACAGGCATCAAGCGCTGCCGCCCCGAAAACGTCGTATTCACATATCAGGGCGACGGTGACCTCGCTTCCATCGGTATGGCGGAGACCGTACATTCCGCGGCAAGAAACGAAAACATAACCGTAATCTTCGTAAACAACGCGATCTACGGTATGACGGGCGGACAGATGGCTCCGACGAGCCTTCCGGGACAGGTAACTCAGACCTCTCCCTACGGACGTGACGTAAACCACTGCGGTTGGCCCATCAAGGTAAGCGAAATGCTCGCCACTCTTGAGGGTCCCGAATATATCGCACGCGTTGCGGTGAACAACGTAAAGAACGTTAAAAATGCCAAAAAAGCGATCAAAAAGGCGTTTGAGAACCAGATCGCAGGCAAGGGATTCTCGCTTGTTGAGGTGGTTTCCGCTTGTCCTACTAACTGGGGAATGACGCCCGAAGCGGCGCTCAAGTGGGTTGAAAGCGATATGCTTCCCTACTACCCGATCGGCGTATACAAGGACAGAAGCGCAAAGGAGGAACAGTAATATGAAAACTACTCAGATCCTCATCGCAGGCTTCGGCGGACAGGGTATCCTGTTCTCGGGTAAATTCCTTGCATACAAGGGACTTATGGAGGACTATCAGGTATCGTGGCTCCCGTCCTACGGCCCCGAAATGAGAGGCGGAACCGCTAACTGTAACGTTATCATCTCCGAATCCCCCGTCGGCTCGCCGATAATCACGACCCCCGACGTTCTTATCGCAATGAACACCCCCTCGCTTCAGAAGTACGTTGATTCCGTTGTCAGCGGCGGACAGATATACGTTGACTCTTCACTTATCGACGTAAAGGTCGAGCGCGAGGACGTTACCGTATTTTACATTCCCGCCACCCAGATGGCAAAGGACGAGGGAATGACCACTCTTGCAAATATGATAATCGTCGGACACCTGCTTGAAAACCACCCCGAGCTTTCCTTTGACGGAACAAATGAGGTCGTCGAAAAGCTCGTTCCCGCAAAAAAAGCGGCCCTTAAGGAGCTTAATATGAAGGCTCTCAATATGGGAATGACCTATAACAAGTAATCTCGCTGTTTATACAGCTTTTATCAAAGGAGTAAAACCTATGAATGCAATGACAGAAATGACTACATGGCGCCATGAAAAGGTACTTTTCGTCAACAACGAAAAGGCAGGCCTCAAGGCAATCATCGCGGTACACAACACCAACCTCGGTCCCGCTATCGGCGGATGCCGTCTCTTCCCCTACGCGTCGTATGACGATGCGCTCTTCGACGTTCTCCGTCTTTCGCGCGGAATGTCGCATAAGAACGCTATGGCAGGACTTCCCCACGGCGGCGGTAAGGGCGTAATTATTGCAGACCCTTCTCAGAAGACCGAGGCAATGTTTGAGGCGTTCGGCGAAGCAGTTAACAACCTCGGCGGCGACTACATAACCGCAGAGGACGTTAACACCGACTGCGACGACGCGCTCGTTATGCTCCGTAAGACAAACCACATTTGCGGACTTCCTCAGAACAGCGGCGACCCCTCCGCCTTCACCGCGCGCGGCGTATGGCAGGGCATCAAGGCGACCGCAAAGGTAGCTTTCGGCTCCGACTCCCTCGACGGACTTACCATCGCAGTTCAGGGTCTCGGTAAGGTCGGTTATGACCTCTGCCGCCACCTTCATAACAGCGGCGCAAAGCTTATCGTTGCTAACCGTTCTAACAAGGAGATCGCGGCAAAGGCGGCTGAAGAATTCGGCGCGAAGGTAGTTTCGACCGACGAGATTATGTCCCAGAAATGCGACATCTTCTCCCCGAACGCTATGGGCGCTATCATCAACCCCACGACCATTCCTACCCTCAACTGTAAGGCAGTTGCAGGCGGCGCGAACAACCAGATCCTCGACGACGCGTCCGGTCTTGCGCTCAAGGCAAGAGGCATCTACTACGCTCCCGACTTCGTAATCAACGGCGGCGGCGTTATCAACGCAGCGGCAGAGGTTGACGGCCCCTACAACAAGGACGCAGTCCTTAAGAAGGTCGACAACATCTACAACTCCATCGAGCAGATCCTCACCGAGTCTAAGGCAACCGGTAAGCCCGAGGGCGTTATCGCAACCGAAATGGCTGAGAAGATCATTTACGGCTGATAAATAAAACTTAAAACACCTTGAAGCATCGCTTCAAGGTGTTTTTTGTATTGCTCCACGTTCAGAATAAGATCGAACGTCCTCTTGCCTTCCCCTTGGGGAAGAGTGCATAGGAGACGAAGCTTTGCCACGATGTTTACCTTCTCCAGCGGGAGAAGGTGGCTGCGACGAAGGAGCGGACGGATGAGGTGTCAGGTAAAAAAGCTGATTATATTTCAAATTAGTTAGTTTACTTTTGGAACACCTCATCCGTCAACCTATCGGTTGACACCTTCCCCTCAGGGGAAGGCAAGATAACGTCCCGAAGCTTCGCTGTGTCGTGTGTAGGGCGGGACAAGCTCGGAACCCACAAAGCTCATTGCATTCGCTTCGGGGAACCCCACGCGCTCCCGCCGCACAGAAACTATGCTAATTTACTTTCAAAACGGGCGACCAATGGTCGCCCCTACAAGATAATTTTGGACGTTCTCGTAGGAGCGACCATTGGTCGCCCGCTAAAAAGAGCGGCAGATAACTGCCGCTCTTTTATTATTCTACGATCTTTGTAAGCTCGCTCATATCCTTGCGTTTTTTTGCGCGGAGCTTATCGTCGGATTTGGGATAACCGAGCGTTATAACGAGACGGACTGCGCCGTCGAGGTTGCAGAGCTTCCGTATTTCCGCATCGTCAAACCAGCCGAGAATACAGCTTCCAATTCCTTGGCAAGCAGCTTCGGCGGTAATATATGCCGAGACGATACCGATGTCTATCGAACGGTAATCGTTCTTCTTGACCTTTGCGCCGAGTGCGGCGCTCGCGACGTAGGGCATCTCGGATATAACCAGTAATATCGGCGCGTCGGCGGCAAACTTATTCATTCCAAGTCGGATCGTGGCCATGTCGTTCTGTGGGCCAAGGGGTTG
>JAZSHF010000067.1:0-31893 GCA_045533115.1 Eubacteriales bacterium | reverse complement strand
CTTTACGCTGGGCTTCTCATAGCACTCTCTCTTGCGGAGCTCTGCGAGAACGCCGGATCTCTGACACTGTCTCTTGAATCTACGAAGAGCGCTATCCAGAGATTCATTTTCTTTTACTCTTACTTCTGCCATTATCTATCCCTCCCCTCGCATTGTAAGCAAAGAGAATTTTTTTCAAATTCCACCCAATATAATAACACATCTATCTCATTATGTCAAGTATAAGTTTGAAATATTCTTATTTTTTGGTAAAAATTATTTAACAACGAAGTTTACGAGCTTATTCGGGACGAAAATTTCCTTGATTATCGTCTTTCCCTCAAGGAAAGGAACGACCTTATCGACCGCCTTTGCCTTGGCAAGAACCGTGTCCTTATCGTCGTTTGCGTTGACGGTAACGGTTCCGCGGAGCTTACCGAGAACCTGAACCGCGTACTCGACGGTAGAATCTACGGTCTTTGCTTCATCGTACTTCGGCCACTCGGAAACCGATGCAAAGCCCTTGTTGCCGAGAGCTTCCCAGATCTCCTCACAAATGTGAGGAGCAAAGGGAGAAAGCAGACGGACGAAGATTCCGAGCTCGTCTTTGGTCAGCGAGCCGTGGTCGTAGATGGCGTTAATAAGTATCATCATCTGAGCGATGGCGGTATTGAACTTCATCGCCTCGATGTCCTCGGTTACCTTCTTTATCGTTTTATGGAAGAGCGTTTCAAGCTCGGGGGTTACACCCTCGCCCTTTACGAACTCAGTAAGAGCCGCCGTGCGGTCAAGGAATCTGCGGCAACCCTTCATCGAGCTTTCGTTCCAGGGTGCTGCCTGCTCGTAGTCGCCCATAAAGAGAACGTAGAGACGGAGAGTATCTGCGCCGCTTTCGTCGACGACGGTATTCGGGTCGACGACATTTCCGCGGGATTTACTCATCTTCTCGCCGTCCGAGCCGAGGATAAGTCCCTGTGCTGTACGCTTTGCGTAGGGCTCGGAGGTCGGAACGAGGTCGAGATCGTAAAGGAACTTATGCCAGAAGCGCGAATAGATCATGTGACGGGTAACGTGCTCCATACCGCCGTTATACCAGTCAACGGGCATCCAATAGTCCATCGCTTCCTTCGACGCGAAGCAATCGGGGTTCTTCGGGTCGGTGTAACGGAGGAAGTACCAGGAAGAGCCTGCCCACTGAGGCATGGTATCGGTCTCACGCTTAGCAGCAGCTCCACACTTAGGACACTTGCAGTTTACGAACGCCTCGATCTTTGCAAGCGGGCTTTCGCCGTCGGAGCCGGGCTGAAAGTTATCAACGGGAGGAAGGCGGAGAGGAAGCTCATCGTAAGGCACGGGAACTATTCCGCATTCGGGACAGTGAACGATCGGAATCGGCTCGCCCCAATATCTCTGACGGTTGAACGCCCAGTCCTTCATCTTGAACTGTACGCCCTTTTCGCCTATTCCCTTTTCGCTAAGAAATTCGAGGATCTTGTCGATAGCGTCCTTTTTATTCGTAATGCCGTTAAGCACACCGGAATTGACCATTTCGCCGTCGCCCGTATATGCTTCGACGGAAACATCGCCGCCCTTGATGACCTCGACAATATCGATGCCGAACTTCTTTGCAAAGTCGTAGTCACGTGTGTCGTGCGCGGGAACCGCCATAATAGCACCCGTACCGTAGCCCATCATTACGTAGTCCGCTACGTATATCGGGATCTCCTTTTCGGTTATCGGGTTGATGGCGTTAAGTCCCTCGATGCGAACGCCCGTCTTTTCCTTTACGAGCTGTGTTCTCTCGAACTCGCTCTTCTTCGCACATTCCGCTTTATAAGCGTCGAGGGCGTCGGTGTTCGTTATGATATCGCGGTACTTTTCGATTATCGGATGCTCGGGGGCGATAACCATAAAGGTTACGCCGTAGAGCGTATCGGGACGGGTCGTATAGATACGGAGGGAATCGTCAACGTTAAGCTTGAAGTTGACGAATGCGCCCGTGCTCTTACCGATCCAGTTTTCCTGCTGAAGACGCACGTTGGGAAGATAATCAACGCCCTCAAGTCCCTGAAGGAGCTTGTCTGCGTACTCGGTTATACGGAGATACCAGACCTCCTTCGTTTTCTGAACGATGTCGGAGTGGCAGATATCGCACTTTCCGCCCTGCGAGTCCTCGTTTGAAAGGACGACCTTACACGACGGGCAGTAGTTTACAAGTGTCTTATCACGGAAAACGAGACCGTTTTCGTACATCTTGAGGAATATCCACTGTGTCCACTTATAGTATTCCTCCTCGGTCGTGTCAACCACGCGGCTCCAGTCAAAGGAGAAGCCGACACGCTTTAACTGCGAGGTAAACTTCTTTATGTTATTGTCCGTTACCTGGCGGGGATGAACGCCCGTCTTGATAGCGGTGTTTTCGGTCGGCAGACCGTAAGCGTCAAAGCCGATCGGGAAGAGGACGTTATAGCCCTCCATTCTTCTCTTTCTGCTTACGACTTCAAGGCCCGAATACGCCTTGATGTGTCCTACGTGCATACCCGAGCCCGAGGGATACGGGAACTCAACGAGGGAATAGAATTTCTTTTTAGAGGTATCAGCTTTTGCCTCGAAAAGCTTGGCTTCTTCCCATTTGTCCTGCCATTTTTTGTCGATCAAACGATGTTCGTACTTCATTTTTGTGTCCTTCTTTTGAGATTAATTTATATCAGTCCTCTGTAAGCAGATCCGAAATGTCTACTTCCTCTGCTTCTGCCCAGAGCTTTTCGAGATTATAAAACTCTCTTGCATCGGGCGTGAAGATGTTTACTATAACGCTCGAATAGTCGAGAAGCACCCATGACGCGCTGTCGTGTCCTTCTACGTGGTCGGCAGTTACTCCCTCAAGACCGAGTTTGTATTCTACCTCGTCACTTAGACCCTTTACCTGCGTGGTTGAATTACCGCCGCAGATGACGAAATAGTCGGCAAGAACCGTTTTTTCGGTTACGTGAAGGAGCTTTATATCGCGTCCCTTGCGTGCGTCGAGCACCTTTATTATCATTTCCGCAATTTCTTTCGGCTCAAATACTTTCTTTTCTTCCATAGTTGTTTTCCTTTAGCTTTTTTATAATATATTCTCTTGCTTTTTCGGTGTCCGAGTGTATCGGGTAGCCATTATCCTTCAGATCCGCTATCGTCATATCGAGAGATATGAGCATTATTTCGTCGAGAGTACGCAGCTTATCGCCCTTTCCTATCATTTCGTAGAATATGGCGCGCAGCTTCACGCAGTCGGGGAAGGTTCGCGTCGGCTCAATGAAATCGCTTAAATACATCAGCTTCGTCATCAGCGGCATATCTGCCTTGCCCGTCGTATGATAACGTATTGCGTCGAATACCGCGTCGTCGACCTTGTCGGGGTGGAGCTTTTTCGCAAGATATGCGCCCGTCATCTGGTGAAGCGTTTTATCGCTTGCGAGCGTTCCTTCGTCTGGGGCAACTCCCATTTCACTCAAAAGCGCAAGATGCTCGTTGCGGGTCAGGTACTTCGTTATATCGTGAAGCACGGCAGCTACGCGGAGCTTTTCCTTATCGCTTTGCGGCAGGTCAAATATATCGGACAGACGCAGGGCTTCTTCCTCGGTTGCGAAGATGTGTTTCCACCTTTTTTCGCGGACGAGCTTTCTCACGGTTGCGTACAGCGGGCAAGGCAGGTAAAGTCTGTCTGACTTTATAATGCTCTCGACCTCGGGGATAACGAAATCGGAAATGCTCTTCCCTTCCTTTACCGCGTTTCGTATCTCGGTTGACGAGACCTCAAACGGCGTAATATCAAGGTCGATTATTCTTGCGTTATAATCGCTTGTATAACGCGTTTTCGCTTCCTCTATCGCCTTTTCGGTATCCGGATCGACATTTTCGCGCTTTGCGTGACAGACTGTTGCAAGCTTTAAGATAATATCGGGATTTTTCCATTGTCCGAGCGACAGGAGCATATCGGTTCCCATAAGGAAGAATAGCTCCGTGTCGAGCGATGAAAAATGCTCAAGGGTAAGGTAGGTATAGCTGCTTCCGCCCTTTTCGATCTCGTAGTCGCTTACTGTGATATTCCTTTCCTCGTTTTCAAATGCGGCTTTCGCCATTTTCAGACGCTCGCGCGGATCGTTATCGGAATCGCTTGCCTTGAACGGCGAAACTGCCGTCGGAATTATTATCAGCTCGTCGAGCTTCATTTCATCGTAAAACGCTTTCGCCGCTCTTATATGCCCGATATGTATCGGGTTAAAGGACCCGCCGTAGATTCCGAGGCGCTTCATCTTGGCTTATTCTCCATAAGATACTTTGCAAATTGTCTTATCGACTGTCCGCGGTGGCTGACTGCGTTCTTTTCGTCGATATTTATCTCGGCGTAGGTCTTATTCAGCTGCGGCATATAGAACAGCGGATCATATCCGAAGCCGCCGTTTCCGCGCTCTTCTCGGATCATTACGCCCTTACATTCGCCGCGGAAGTAGACGGGCTCGTCGATTTTGTTCGGGTCGACGAAGGCGATGACCGATACGAATGCCGCGTCTCTCTTACCGTCGGGGACGTTTTCAAGCTCGCGTAACAGCTTGTCGTTATTATTTTTATCGTTACACGGCTCGCCTGCGTAACGCGCGGAATACACTCCCGGGCGTCCGCCGAGCGCATCTACGGTAAGACCGCTATCGTCGGCTATCGCGTAATAGCCCATTTTCGCGGGAACGCACGCTTTTATATACGCGTTTTCTTCAAAGGTCGTGCCTGTTTCTTCTATTTCGCCATCAAAGCCGATATCGTCAAGTGAGAGGAGAGTTACTCCCGTAACTCCGCTTTCCTTTAGCACTCTTTCGATCTCTGCTATTTTATGGCGGTTTCTTGATGCAAGTACAATTTTCATATTTTTAATCATTCAAACAGTGCCGAAACAAATTCGTCGGCAACGAAATACTGCAGGTCGTCGATCTGCTCGCCGACACAAATGAATTTCACGGGAATACCGAGCTCCTCTTTAATTGAGAATACGATTCCGCCCTTTGCGGTACCGTCGAGCTTCGTAAGCACAAGTCCCGTAAGCGGCGCGGCATTCTTGAACTCCTTTGCCTGAAGGACTGCGTTTTGTCCCGTCGTCGCGTCGAGGACGAGGAGAGTTTCGCGAGCGGCGTTCGGCGTTTCGCGTTCGATTACTCGGTTTATCTTTGCAAGCTCATCCATCAGGTTCTTCTTATTGTGAAGGCGACCTGCGGTATCGACGATAACTACGTCGGTGCCTCTCTTCTTAGCTGCATTAAGCGCGTCGAATACGACTGCGGCGGGGTCGGAGCCTTCTTCGTGGCGAATAAGCTCAACGCCTACGCGGTCTGCCCAGACTCCGAGCTGGTCTATTGCCGCCGCGCGGAAGGTATCAGCCGCAGCAAGAAGCACGCTTTTGCCGTCCTTTTTCAGAAGATTTGCGATCTTCGCTATCGACGTGGTTTTACCTACGCCGTTTACTCCGATAACGAGTATAACGGCAGGTGTTGTCGAAAGGTCAAGCCCTTCGCCCTCTCCGACCTTTTCGCGGAGCAATTCCTGAAGCGCCGCCTTGACCTCCATCGGATCAGTCGTCTTTTCTTTTCTTATCTTTTCGCGAAGCGAGTCAAGTATGCTTTCGGTCACGTTCACGCCGACGTCGGCTGTGATAAGTATCTCTTCAAGCTCTTCAAGAAGCTCCTCGTCGACCTTATTAAATGTCTTGAACAGTCCGTCGAGCCGTCCGAAAACGGCGTTTTTCGTTTTCGCAAGTCCTGCTTTAAGTTTTTCGAAAAAGCCCATCAGTTAAGCTCTCCTCCCATTTTCTTTTCGACCTCGTTTACGTTCATACTCAGCACCTTCGAGATACCTCTGTCCGGCATTGTTATACCGTAGAGCATATCGGCTGCTTCCATAGTACCGCGGCGGTGGGTAATGACGATAAACTGCGTTTTTTCGGAATACCTGTGCATATAGTCGCTTAGGCGCACGACGTTTACCTCGTCAAGCGCACTTTCAATCTCGTCGAATATGCAGAAGGGTGTCGGGTTTACGTTCAGTATCGCGAATATCAGCGCGATAGCGACGAATGATTGTTCTCCGCCCGAAAGGGATATCAGGTTCTTGATAATCTTTCCGGGAGGTGCAACCTTTATCTCAATTCCGCTCGTCAGCACGTTTTCGGGATCGGTAAGGGATATCTCAGCCGTACCGCCACCGAAAAGCTCCTTGAAGGTCACCTTGAAGTTCTTATTTATCTCTTCAAATGCGGTGACGAACATCGTCTTCATTTCCTTTTCAAGGCGGGAGATTATTCCGTCAAGGCTTTCGCGAGCCTTTGTCAGATCCTCAAACTGCGCGGTATTGAAATCGTAACGCTCCTTGACGTCGGCATATTCCTCAATAGCACCGACGTTAACGTGACCGAGTGCTCTGAGCTTATTGCGAAGCTCTGTCTGGCGCGCGCCATAGGTCGGGCGCGTTTCCTCGGTTACGGGTGCGTAATTCAGCTCGGTTGCCGCCGTATAGGTAAGCTCGTAGTCCTCCCATATCTTGGAAGCAAGGCGGTCGTGCTCGGTCGTAAGATTTTCTCTTACGCCCTCGAGCTTGGTATATTCGCGGAACAGAGTTTCTCTTATATGAGTTTTCTCGCGAAGCTCATCTCTTATGCGGCTCTGTATCTTCTCGTACTCAATATTCTGAGAGATGAGCTTGCTTCTTTCGGCTTCAAGCGCGCTAATATCGTCCGCCAAGGTATTAAAGGTAACCTTGTTTTCGTTTATACGCTTTTTGATATCGGCAAGCTTCTGTTCAAGGGTAGCACCAAGCTCCTCGGAGCGTGCGATCTGCTCGCGGAGCGCTTCAACCGTGCTTTCGTTAAGTGTAATTCCCGAATTGAGAGACTCGACGTCCTTTTCGAGCGCCGCTTCGGTAATTCTTCCGTCGTTATACGAGGAAAGGATAGACGCAAGCGCGTCGTCCTCGGCGTTTCTGCGGGCAACGGTCGTCTCCGTTTCCTTTTTCTTTTCGTTCAGCTCGTTTTCAAGCAACGAGATTGCGTTTTCGATACGCGATTTTTCGATATCGTACTGCTCGTGCTCCTTGCCGAGTCCTTCAAGCGCCGTGTTAAGCGCCGAAAGACGGAGATTTTCGTTTTCGTGACGGCTTTTATTTACCTCGTACTGAGTCTGCTCTGCGTTGAGCATCATCGTAAGAAGTGCCACGCGCTCGTCTATTCCGCCTATCTCGCCCACAAGGGTATCAATTTCGGAAGTAAGCTCATCAAAATGCGCCTTTTTGCTTCCGAGCTCGATTCCGAGCTTCGCGACCTCGTTTTTAAGCGACGTGATCTCGGCGCTTCGTGTAAGAATACCGCTGTCCTGACGCGTCGAGCCGCCCGTGAAGGAGCCGCCCGCGTTTATTATCTGTCCGTCAAGGGTAACGATTCTCACGCGGTAGCCGAACGATTTTGCGGTGAATGCCGCGTTGTCGATGTTATCAAAGATCGCCGTTCTGCCGAGCAGATTTCCGATAACGCCCGAATATTTCTTATCGTGATCGCAGAGCTTGTCTGCCATTCCGATATAGCCCTTTTTGTTTTTAAGCTCGTTTTCGGATATAACGGGAGTCTGCGCCTTCATCGCCGTCAGGGGGTAGAAGGTCGCACGTCCGCCGTTTGTCTTTTTGAGGTAGGAGATTGCCCCCTTTGCCGCTTCCTCGTCCTCTGTGACTATGTTCTGAATATTTGCGCCGAGCGCGGTTTCGATCGCTATGCTGTACTCGCCCTTAACTGAGATAAGCTTCGATACGGGGCCGTGGATACCATTTATCGCACCGTTCTCTACGGCGTGCATTACGTTCTTTACGCTGTGGTTATAGCCCTCGAGCAGGTCATCCATTCTCTTGAGCGTTTCTGCGCGGTGGTTCTTCGATTCTATATTCAGGTTAAGGCGGTCGATGACCTCCTTGACACCGTCAAGCTCTGCCCGAAGAGCAGATATTTCATTTTCCTTTTCAGATGCCTTTGCTTTATCGCCCTCAATAGATGAAAGGTAGTCCTTGATCGTATTTTCTGAGCGTTTCATCGCGTCGGAAATGACTGCAATCTCCGCTTCAAGCTCGTCTATCTCGGTTTTAAGCGATCTGCTTCTTTCGCTTTCGCTTTCGTGCGAGCCGGTCAAGGCCGAAAGGCGGACCTTTTCGTCGATAAGCTTGCTTTCGGTCAGGCGCTCATCGTCCTCACATTCAAGGATCTTATCTTCGAGGAAAGAAATGAGGTCTCTCTTTTCAGATGCTTTTTTGTCAAGCTCTTCGAGCTCTGCGCGGATAGCCTCAAGCTTTTCGGTCTTTTCCTTCAGCTCGTTTTCAAGATCGGTTCCTCGCTTTTGACCGTCAGTAAGCGAGAGACGGCGAAGCTCAGCCTCGTTTTTCGTTTGCTCGATACGGCTTTCGGTATGAAGTATATCGTTTTCAAGGACGCGGCTGTTGCTTTCTATTCCGTGGCGCTTTTCAACGTACTCGCTTACGCGGTTCGTCAGTTCCTCTGCTCCGCTTTGGCTTTCTGCCGCCTTCGTATAAAGGTTTTCGCTTCTTGCTTCAAGAGCCGATATTTCACTCTCGGCGCTTTCAAGGGCGAGCTTTGCAGACATATACGCACGTTCTGTTTCGTTCGCTCTTGCGCGCATCGTTTCGGCGTCGTAGAGCCAGAGTGCAACATCGACCTCTTTTTTCTGCTCGTAAAGATCGAGATATTTTCTCGCCGCAGCCGCTTCCTTTTCAAGAGGACCGACGCGGGAGGAAAGCTCGCCTATGATATCGGAAAGGCGGATAAGGTTCGCCTCTGTATCCTTAAGCTTTCTTTCGGCCTCGTTCTTTCTTACGCGGTATTTCGATATTCCCGCCGCTTCTTCAAATACCGAACGGCGCTCGTCGCTCTTCTGCGAGATTATCTCAGCAATTTTACCCTGACCGATATTTGAATAACCCGTCTTACCGACACCGGTATTCATAAACAGCTCGGCAATATCCTTAAGGCGCGACGCCTTGCCGTTTATCAGATATTCGCTGTCGCCGCCGCGGTAGTAGCGTCTCGTTACCGAGACCTCGTCGTATTCACTGTCAAGGCGGCCTATACCGACGGTATTGTCGATTATCAACGTGACTTCCGCATAGCCCATCGGTCTGCGGTTATCGGAGCCGCCGAAGATGACGTCCTCCATTTTCGAGCCGCGAATGCTCTTGGTCGACATTTCGCCAAGCACCCATCTGACTGCGTCGGTTATATTCGATTTTCCGCTTCCGTTAGGTCCGACGACGGCGGTTATACCTTGGTCGAAGGACAGCACGGTCTTATCGGGGAAGGATTTGAACCCCTGCATTTCAAGCGCTTTTAATCTCAAAACTAAGTTCTCCTTAAATCGATCTCGCGCCCGCACCCGCGCGGGCAAACAATACGCCTATTATATATAATAAGTTATTATAGCATACATCAAATGAAAATGCAAGTGTTTAGTGTGATTTTGCACCGTTTCTCTGCCCCGTTTCTATTGACAAGTAAGTTATATTGTAGTACAATAATATGCGTATGTGCATTTATAGTATGGAGGAAATACTGTGTTAAATTTTAAGAACACGCTTTCGCAGGCGCTCGCCTGCGCTATCAAGAAAATATCCCCCGATACCGAGCTTTCGGCGTCCGAGCTTCTTTCAATGCTCGAATATCCGCCGAGCAGAGATATGGGCGATATTGCATTCCCCTGCTTCAAGCTCAGCAAGTCGCTTCGCAAGGCGCCTCCCGTTATCGCTTCTCTGATTTCCGAGGCGATGGACAAGGTCGAATATCTTGCTAAAGCCGAGGTCGCAGGCGGATATCTCAACTTCTTTATTGATGACAGCTACTTCACCGACGGAATACTTGACAAGGTGATTTCCGAGGGTGACGATTACGGCAAGAGCGACCGCGGTAAGGGCAAGACGCTCGTTATCGACTATTCCTCGCCGAACGTTGCAAAGCCCTTCCATATAGGACATCTCGGAACGACCGTCATCGGTCATTCCCTTAAGAAGCTTCACGAATTCTCCGGTTGGAATGCAATCGGCATAAACCACCTCGGCGACTGGGGAACGCAGTTCGGTAAGCTTATCGTTGCGTACAAGCTTTGGGGCAACAAGGAGCAGATCGAGGAGGGCGGAATCGACAAGCTCGTCGAGCTTTACGTCCGCATCAACAACACGATCAAGGGCGATCCCGAAAACGGTATTCCTGCGCGTGATGATCTTGCCGATCAGAGCCGCGCCGAGTTCCACAAAATGGAGATCGGCGACGAGGAAAATATCGCGCTTTGGAAGTGGTTTATCAATATTTCGCTTAACGAATACGAAAAGACCTACAAGCAGCTCGGTATTACCTTTGATTCATACGCAGGTGAGAGCTTCTATACCGATCTTATGCCCGCACAGGTTCAGCGCCTGCGCGACTGTGATCTACTCAAGATAGACGACGGCGCGTCGATAGTTGACCTTTCCGAATACAATATGCCTCCCTGCCTTATTCTTAAGCGCGACGGCTCGACGCTTTATCCTACCCGTGATATTGCGGCGGCTGTTTACCGCAAAGAGCATTACAATTTTGACAAGTGCGTTTACGTTACGTCGAATCAGCAGATACTTCACTTCCAACAGTGGTTCAAGGTTCTTGAGCTTATGGGCTACGAATGGTACGGTGAGCTTGTTCACATTCCGTACGGTACCGTTTCTATCGGCGGTATGAAGCTCGCGACGAGAACCGGTAACGTAATTCTTCTCAAGGACCTCTTCAAGATGGCGGTTGAGAAGGTCAAGGCGATAATGGAAGAAAAGAACCCCGACCTTGAAAACAAGGACGAGGTTGCAGAAGCAGTCGGTATCGGCGCTATCGTATTCTATTATCTTACCAACAGCCGTATCAAGGATAACGACTTCTCGCTTGAGGACGCCCTTTCCTTTGAGGGCAACACCGGCCCGTACGCACAGTACACCTACGCGCGTTGCTGTTCCATCATTGAAAAGGCAGGCGGAGTTCCCAACAAGAGTGAAACGGCAGGTTATGAAGCACAGCCCGCCGAAGCGGCGCTTTGCAGAGTTCTTTCGCTCTTCACCGAAAAGGTGAACGACGCTATCACCGACAGCGAACCGATGGTAATAACGAGATACATTCTCGACATCTGCGCGGCGTTCAACCGCTTCTACCACGACTGCCCGATTCTTTCGGCGAATGAAGACAATGCACGCGCATTCCGCGTTCGTCTTACCGAGGCAACGAAAACCGTTCTCGGAAACGCTTTCGGGCTTATATGCCTGAAGAAAACACCCAAGATTTAATATACGAGGTTAAATGATATGTCCGGACACAGTAAATGGAAAAACATAATGCATAAAAAGGAGAAGACCGACGCGCAGAGAGCTTCGGTGTTCACCAAAATAGGCAAGGAGATCGCAATCGCGGTCAAGGAGGGCGGCCCTGACCCGAACTCCAACTCCCGTCTTCGCGACCTTATCGCAAAGGCAAAGGACAACAACGTCCCGAACGACAACATCGAGCGTGCGATCAAGAAGGCATCTGCCGCTGACGCCGCAGTTTACGAGGAGATCACATACGAGGGCTATGGTCCCTCCGGCGTGGCGGTCATCGTTGAGACAGCGACCGACAACCGCAACCGTACCGCCGCCGAGGTTCGTCATTTCTTTGACAAGTACGGCGGAAATATGGGCACTAGCGGATGCGTAAGCTACCTCTTCACCGAAAAGGGCGTTATCGTTATCGAGAACGACGGAACACTTTCCGAGGACAAGCTTATGGAGGATTCTCTTGAGGCGGGCGCAGAGGATTTCGTAGCTGAAGAAGAGGTTTTCGAGATTTATACTGTTCCCGAGGATCTTTCGGCTATCCGTTCCGATCTTGAAGGCAAGGGCTACAAGATCGTATCCGCCGACAAGGATAAGATCCCCTCTAACTACGTTGCGCTTGAAGATGAGGCCGCTATCAAGAATATGAATCTTCTTCTTGAAAAGCTTGACGAGAACGACGACGTTCAGAACGTCTATCACAACTGGGAAAACGAAGAATAATTAAGGAGGAGGGCGGTAACACCCTCCTCTACTGCTTATAGTTAAAAAAGAGGACCTTATAAATCTCCGAAAAAAGGTCCCCCGATATCGGGGGACCTATAAAGAAACCTGTTAAAGCTTCGATACTATAGCTTCGGTATCTCTTGCGATCATAAGCTCTTCGTTTGTAGGAAGAACGTAGACCTTGACCTTGGAGTTCTTTGTAGAAAGCTCAACGGTGTTCGGCTGACGGAGAGTCTTTGCGTTAAGCTCCATATCGATCTCAACGCCGAAGTAGGAAAGCTCCTTACATACTCTTTCACGAAGCTCGGGATTGTTTTCACCCATACCGGCGGTGAATACAATAGCATCGAGTCCGTTCATTGCCGCTGCGTAAGAGCCGATATACTTCTTGACCTGATATGCAAGAACGTTAGCGGTAAGGATTGCCTGCTCATTTCCCTCGAGGATAGCCGCTTCAATGTCACGCGAGTCGGAGGAAATCCCCGAAAGACCGAGGAAGCCACACTTCTTATTCATAAAGTTCGACATCTCGTCGGGAGTGTAGCCGTACTTCTTCATAATGTAGGTTACGATCGCGGGGTCGATAGAACCGCAACGGGTTCCCATCTCAACGCCTTCAAGGGGAGTGAAGCCCATCGAAGTGTCGATGCACTTTCCGCCCTTAACTGCGGAGATGGACGAGCCGTTACCGATATGGCAGGTTACGATATTTGTTTCCTCAACGGGCTTATCAAGGAGCTTCGCCATTTCGATAGAAACGAAACGGTGAGAGGTTCCGTGTGCACCGTAGCGGCGGATATGATCCTTCTCGATCATTTCCTTGGGGAGCGCGTAGGTGTACGCGTAATCGGGCATGGTCTGATGGAATGCGGTATCGAATACGAGAACCTGCGGAACCGTCGGCATTACCTCGGTACAGCCCTCGATACCCATAAGGTGTGCGGGGGTGTGTAGAGGCGCGAAATCGTTACAAAGCTTGAGCTTTTCGATTACCTCGGGCGTTACGAGAGTGCTCTCGAAGAAGTAAGGACCGCCGTGGACAACGCGGTGTCCGACTGCCTTGATCTCACCCATATCGGAAAGGCATCCGAGGGTGGCATCCGTAAGAGTGTCAACTACGATCTTCATAGCGACTGCGTGGTTAGGCATATCAAGATGGCGCTTGTTCTTTTCGCCGTCCTCGCCGAGACGGTGCTCGATGATACCGTCGATACCGATTCTTTCACAGATACCCTTAGCAAGCACTGCGCCGTTCTCAGTCTCAAAAAGCTGATACTTAAGGGACGAGCTTCCTGCATTTACAACAAGTACTTTCATTATTTATTCCTCCGAATTTTAATTAACATTTATAACATTACAATTATACACTATTGTTCCTGAAATTACAAGTCTTTTGGGAAAATATTGCCTTAAAGGAGCAGAAAAATGAAAACCGCCGCGATAATATGCGAATACGATCCCTTTCATTTGGGCCATAAAAAACAAATAGACCTCATTCGTGAGCGTTCAGGAGCTGACACAACGATCATCAGCATAATGAGCGGAAGCACCGTTCAGCGCGGTCGGCTTTCTATTTACCCGAAGCATCTGCGCGCTGAGGCGGCGATAAAGAACGGTTCCGACCTCGTGCTTGAGCTTCCCTACCCCTACTGCTCGTCGTCTGCCGAGCATTTTGCACGCGGTGCCGTTTCACTCATTTCCTCGCTTGGCGGAATAGATATTCTCGCCTTTGGAAGCGAAAACGGAAATCTTTCCGAGCTTTCGCGCGCCGCCGACGTTATACGCTCGAAGAATTACCTGAGCGCGATGCGCGAAAACGGCAAAAACGGACACATAAAAAGTGCCGAGGAAATATTCCGTTCGCTTGCGGGCAACGGATTTCCCACCACCCCGAACGACATTCTGGCGGTAGAGTACATTGCCGCGCTGAAGGACGAAAATTGCGGTATAATTCCCTACACCTACAAGCGTGAGGTGGGATATTCCGCCTCCCGCTCGCGCGAGCTTATATACAGCGGTGCTGACGCTTCCGAGATGCTTCCCGAGAGCGCGATTTCGGTTTTCGAAAAAAGTGTTCCGACCGATACCGCCGCATACGAATCGGCGGCACTTCATACGATAAGAATGACAGACACCCATACTCTTTCCGCTTATTACGGAATGAACGGCGGTGTTGCGGGGCTTATAAAGGCAAACGCGGAAGGCGCGTCGAATTTCAATGAGCTTGTTTCGTCCTGTGTAAACAAGAGCTATACCGCAGCTAGGATAAGACGCGCGATCCTTTCTTCCGTTCTCGGCGTGAAAGCCGAGACGGTCAAGACCCGTCCGTTGTTTACGAATCTGCTTGCCGCAAACGGTAAAGGCAGGGAGTATCTTAACAGAGTCAAAAAAACCACGTCTATCGAGATCGTAACGAAGCCCGCAGACGGACTTTGTCTGCCTGAAAAGGCAAAGGAACAATTCGAGCTTTCGCTTCGCACCGATAAGCTTATGGCGCTTTGCAGAAAAGAAGCACCGAGTGATATCTTCAAGAAAAATCCGTACATAGAATGTTCTCATTAAATTCATTTACTTTTTCATAATTTAGTGATATAATATTTTCACAAACCTCAAAGGAGAATTTTATGACAAGAAAAGAAATGAAAGCCTTGGCAAGGCTTCAAATAGACGGAAAGATCGCGGCGCTTTTCTGGGTTTCGGTAGTTGCATCGTTCATCGGCTCTATCGGCGCGGGGCTCCCCGCTGTCGGGATAATTATATCCCTGATCCTTTCTTCCGCGATGGCGCTCGGACTTACCTATATTCACTTCCGAATCGCCTCAGATCCAAGCTACAGGCCGAGTGTCAAGGACCTTTTCGACGGCTTCAATAATTTCTGGCCGTATCTTAAGGTCACGCTTCTCGCGTCGCTTTTCACAATGCTTTGGTCGCTTCTCTTTATCGTTCCCGGAATAATCAAGGCATTTTCCTACTCACAGGCGCTTTATATCATCGCCGAAAACCCGAATATGCCGGCTATGGAAGCCATTCGTCAGTCTGAGCGAATGATGGCGGGCAAGAAGTGGGACTACTTCGTTCTTAATCTTTCATTTATCGGTTGGGCGTTCCTCGCAATACCGACGCTCGGTCTGCTCACCATCTGGCTTGAGCCGTATATGCAGATGACGATGATAAACTTCTATTCCGATCTCAAATCGAGCCAAAATTGGTATAATCCTTGGGGCGCGCCGCCTCCTCCGCCATTTGAGGGACAGTTTCAATAAGTTAAAAGAGCAAACACATATTTGTGTTTGCTCTTTTAGTTTAGAGTTATGAAGCTCGCTTTGCTCACCGTTATGAGCTTGCTCCGCAAGCGTTATGATATGATTGCCCCCGCTCCCTTAGCTGTGCCGAAGGCACATCATAACTTGGTGCAGCCAATCATAACTCATAACTTGCCCGCAGGGCAATCATAGTTGATTTTGTTCTTACAGAACAAAATCACACGTCCATTATTATCGGAAGTATCATCGGCTTTCTGCCTGTCGTTTGAAGAATGTAACGCGAAAGGGCATTCTTGACGGAATTCTTTATCTCGCTTCTTTCGTCGATTCCTCGGTCGAAGCATTCCTCTATTGCCTTCTTGGCTATCTCCTTTGCCTGATCCATAAGCTCCTCGGCTTCTCGCACATAAACGAATCCGCGCGAGACCACCTCGGGGCCCGAGATAAGCATTTTGTAAGCGAGGTCGACCGACGCGACGATGACCATAAGTCCGTCCTGCGAAAGGTGACGGCGGTCTCGGAGAACTATGTTTCCGATGTCGCCGATACCGTAGCCGTCTATCAGCACTCTGCCCGCCTCGACGTTGCCGCTCCAGCGCGCAAAATCCTGTCCGACCTCGAGCACCTTTCCGATCTCGGAAATGAATACGTTACTTTCAGGAATGCCCATATCGACGGCATTCTTTTTGTTCGCGTTCAGGTGCTTAAATTCGCCGTGTATCGGCATAAAGTACTTAGGCTTGGTGAGGGCAAGCATAAGCTTGATCTCCTCTTGGCAGGCGTGACCGGAAACATGAACCTCGAAGCTGTCGTTCTTGAACACCTCTGCACCGTTCTTGAGAAGCTCGTTTATTATCTTACCGACCATCTTCTCGTTTCCGGGAATAGCCGACGCCGAAATTACGACCAAGTCCTCCGAGCCGAGCTGAACCTTATCGTGCGAGCGGAACGCCATTCTGTATAGCGCCGACATAGGCTCGCCCTGGCTTCCCGTAGTTATAACAGTCAGCTGGTTCGGCGGATATTTCTTTATTTCGTTTATGTCGATAAGAACACCGTTCGGCACCGACATATAACCGAGCCGCGTTGCCGCACCTATAATATTCATCATCGAGCGTCCCGTTATCGCGACCTTTCTGCCGTACTGCGCGCTCGTATTTATTATCTGCTGAACGCGGTGTACGTTTGACGAAAACGTTGCTATAACGATTCTCTTATCGCTCTTCTGCATAAATATATTGTCAAGCGACTGACCGACCTTCTTTTCCGACGGCGTATATCCCGGGCGCTCAGCGTTCGTCGATTCGCACATCAGGAGAAGCACTCCCTCCTCGCCTAACTGACCGAGGCGGGTAAGGTTCATTATTTCGCCCTCGATAGGCGTCAGGTCAAGCTTGAAGTCGCCCGTATGGACTATCGTTCCTGCGGGCGTTTTTATTGCGAGGGCGCAGGCGTCGGCAATAGAATGGTTCACTCTTATAAATTCGACCGAGAAGCAACCCGCCTTGACCGTTTCGCCTGCCGTTACGCAGTTAAGCTCAGGCTCGTAGGGAAGCTGATGCTCCATCAGCTTGTTTTCAATGATGCCGAGCGTCAGGCGCGTACCGTATATCGGTATGTCGAGCTTGCGGAGAACGTACGGAATTGCTCCGATATGGTCCTCGTGTCCGTGCGTTAAGAACAGGCCTCTTATTCTGTCACAGTTCTTTTCAAGGTAGGTAGTGTCGGGTATCACAAGGTCAACTCCGAGCATATCCTCATCGGGAAATCCAAGACCGCAGTCAACCATTATAATATCGTTTTCGCATTCAATGACCGCAAGGTTCTTTCCTATCTCGTTAAGTCCTCCGAGCATCATCACCTTGACGCGGGCATTATTCTTTTTCCTTTTTGCCATTAAGTAATTTTGTCCGCCGAAAAAAAGCGGACCTCTCCTTCCGTTTAATTAGTACTATTAAGCTGCTGACCGCCCCTTTAGGAACACTCGCCGTCATACCGTCCTACGGCTTATGTCTTTACCCCTATCGAAAGCAGATCAAAATCGAACAAATATACCTGACTACATTATAACTTTAAGATGTTAATATTATGAGCGTTAAATTGTGAATATATTTTGAACGGAAACGAGGTATAAATTGGTCGCTGATTAGGAATAATAACGAAAAACACCCTGAAAGGCGGTAGCTTAAATGAAAAAGAAAGATAAAAGCAAGAACGATTTTCCGAAAACCTATGACGCAATAAACTCATATCAGAACAGCGCCGATCCCCTCGGAAGCTACACCGGGCTGACGAAGGATCTTCACGTTATGCCGAGAAAGACCGTCGACGGAAAGATCTTTATGAAGGTGGACGAAAAGCCTATCCAGGACGCTGACGATCTTTAAGATATCAGGCAAAGCAGTATTCCGAGTATGGTTCCCGAAGCAAATGACAAAAGAAGCGTTATAACAGTTTTTAATACTCTTCCCCTCGGTTTTGGTTCCTTCCCGTTTTCGGTAAGAACCGTGCCGACTATACGCGATGCTTCTTTTATGATATCGCGCTCGCGTGCATCGGTTCCGTTCCTGATTATAAAATGCGCTTCCTCGAAATATTTGCTTCCAGTGTTCTTTACAACGATCATTTTTTTATTTATTCCCTTTATCATATTTTCCTCCGTTTTTTATGATTATAGCAACAGAAGGAACGGAGTATTCATTTCAGAGGACAACTTATGAAAGCAATAATTATGGCAGGCGGCGAGGGCAGGCGCCTTCGCCCAATAACAGACTGTATCCCCAAGCCGCTTCTTCCCGTAGGCGGCGTCCCCACTATCGTCCGCATTCTTTCGCTTCTGCGCAGTCACGGAATTACCGAGGCGGCAATAACGGTCGGATATCTCTCCGACAAAATAACAAATGCTCTCGGAAAATCAACGCAGGGAGTTGAGCTGACTTATATTAACGAAAAAACACCGCTCGGTACGGCCGGCGGTGTGAAGCAGGCGTCGGAATTTATCGGCGGCGATGATTTTATCGTTATAAGCGGCGACGCGCTTTCAGAATGTGATCTCGGCATGGCGATTGAACGCCGCAAAAAGACCGATTCCGCGGCTTTAATGGTACTGACACATTGCTCCGAGCCGGGTGAATACGGCGTGGTTCTTACCGACGGCGAGGGTTTTGTCAGCGAATTCTGCGAAAAGCCGTCGGTTTCTTCAACCTATTCCGACCTCATAAATACCGGTATTTACGTTATGTCCCCGAGGATATTCGACCATATTCCCGACGGGAAATGTGACTTTTCAAACGACGTTTTTCCGAAATTGCTTGAAAAAGGCGAGAAGATCGCGACGGTGACCGACAGGCATTACTGGTGCGACATTGGCGATTTTTTCTCCTATAGGCAGGCAAATCTCCGTTACTCTGACGGCAAAAATTCCGTAGGTAACAGTTCACAAATACCGCCCGATGGGATAAATGGATCCGTCATTTTAGATAACGTAAAAATAGGTCGGCGGAGCACGGTCGAAAGCTCGATCGTCTGCTCCGACACCGTTATCGGAAACGGCTGCACCGTTCTTCGCGACTGTGTGATCGGTCACGGATGCATCATCGGCGACAACTGCGTCATAAGCGACGGCACCGTCCTCCCCTCGGGAAGCGAAATACCCGACGGCTCGTTCATTCGTAAGGGGACTCCCCTTTCGCCCGACGCTCTTCGCCGGATGCTTGATAACGGTGCGCTCCGAGTCGAGCACAAGTCTGCCTCGCCGTCGTTTTGTATCAGGATCGGCATTGCCCTTGCTCTTTCGTCACCCGGCGGGCGCATTGGCATTATGACCGACGGAAGCGACGTATCGGAGCGCGTTTCGTCGGCGCTTTTGCGCGGTATCGGAAAGGTATGTGACGAGGTGACCGTTCTCGGCCGTGGCTTTGAGGCGGCGGCATCCTACGCTTCAAGGGCGCTTCACCTTGACCTTTCCCTTTTTATCCGACACGAAAACGGAAGCGTTGCGATCTTCATTTACGACCGTGACGGTCTCTACCCGAAAAGAGATTTTGAAAGAGCGTTCGTTTCGGCGTTTACTTCCGACCGTAATGACGCGGAAAGAAGGCTGCATCTCTCTTACCTTGACTTTTTAACTGAGATATATCTGCCTTTTCTTCTTTCGGGAAGATGCCCGCTTGAGGGGATCAAGGTTTCGGTGAAAACTGAGAACAGAGCTTCAAAGATAATGAAGGAAGCACTCACCTCGATAGGTGCTGTGATATCCGATGACGGAATCAGACTGTCACTTTCCGACGACGGCTTTGTTCTGTCCGCCGAGCAGGACGGTTACGTTCTTGACTGGTGGCACGTCAAGGCACTGCTGCTGCGGTATCTTATAAGGGATAAGGTTTCCCTTCCCGCCTCTGCCCCGTCGGTCATACGGGATATTTGCCGAAAGCCGCCGTATATTTACACGCTTTGTCCGAGCGGTGACGGTGAAAGTGAGGCGAGAAAAAACGTATACGCCTTTCCCGAGCTCCTTCACGGAGCTATCGCTGCCTGTGAGCTTCTTGCGCTTGCTTCGGTATCCGGCAAGACACTAAGGGAGCTTTGCGTTCACATTCCGAGCTTTGCGCTTTTCTCCTCAACGCTTCGCATAAACGACAGGCACCGTTTTTCGATACTGACCGCCCTCGGTACTCCGTCGGGTGACGGCGTGAAGACCGAATACGAAAAAGGAAGCGTTCGTGTTATTCCGCGTAACGGCGGTTACACAATAATAGCCGAAGCGGCGTCGGGAGAGTATGCCTCAGAGCTTGTTTCCCTCTCGGAAAAAGAGATCCTTGCACTTTTGCGCGGCAGCAAATAATTTGATCCCGCAGGGCACACAAATCACCGTGTGCCCTGCTTTTCTATTGACTAACGGGGCTTGCTGTGATACAATTTCCTCAGAACTTCAAGCGAGGTAATCAAAATGTACCAGGACAAAAACGGAAACAAATATTACAAGGTCGCCTTTCATCTGCACTCAAACCTATCCGACGGCGCACTCTCCCCCGAGGAGATAGCAAGGGTTTACAGTCAAGACGGCTACGACGCAATAACCTTCACCGACCATTGGCGTTACGGCGGGAGCCGTGAAATAGAGGGGCTTCACGTTATTTCGGGAATCGAATACGATAACGGACTCAACTGCGGAACGATGCATATCGTCGGCTTCGGAATGAAAAACGATCCGAAAACCGAAAAGGGCGCTTCCTGTCAGGAGATGATCGACGGGATAAACCGCGAGGGCGGCTGTGCCGTGCTTGCTCATCCCGCTTGGTCGCTCAACTCCGTTGCCGATGCTAAGAAGCTTAACGGCTTCGTCGCGGCCGAGATATACAACTCCGTTTCCGAGCAAGGAACGAGCCTGCGTCCCTATTCCGATCATTTTATTGATATATGTGCCGTAAACGGTATATATCTCGGCATTTTCGCCGTTGACGATGCACACTACTACGGCGGCGTTGACGACAGAAAAGGCTGGGTTATGGTAAAAGCTGACGAGCTTACCGACGAGGCGATCGTAAATGCTGTCAGAAACGGCGACTTTTTCGCAAGTCAGGGGCCAACCCTCTCGGTAACCCGCGACGGCGACAAGATCACGATCGAGACCTCGCCCTGTAATAAGATCGCGGTTCATTCAAACTGCGGTTGGCTTCCGAACAGAGTTGCCGAGGGCGATGGCGTAACAAGACACGAATACACTATGAGAAACGAAGAAAAATGGGTTCGCGTCGAGGTGCGCGACGGCGATAAGCGTGCTTGGTCGAATATAATTATAAAATAAAAAGCACCCGCAAGGGTGCTTTTTAATCAGTAATTCTCTTTTCTTACCTCGAAGTAGCTCTGAGGATGTGCACAAACGGGGCAGACCTGAGGTGCCTTCTTGCCGATAACGAGGTGACCGCAGTTGCGGCATTCCCACATCGTTTCCTCTGCCTTTTCAAACACCTTCTGCATCTCGACGTTATTAAGAAGCTTGAGGTATCTTTCCTCGTGCGACTTTTCGATAAGAGCAACTGCTCTGAATTTCGCAGCAAGCTCGATGAAGCCCTCTTCCTCTGCTACGTCCGCAAAACCCGCGTACATATCGGTCCACTCGTAATTCTCGCCCTCTGCCGCGTTCTTGAGGTTAGCGGCGGTGTCACCGAGAAGCCCGAGCTCCTTGAACCACATCTTTGCGTGCTCCTTTTCGTTATCGGCTGTCTTCTGGAAGATCTCTGCGATCTGCTCATAGCCCGCCTTCTTTGCTACGCTTGCAAAGTAGGTGTACTTGTTTCTTGCCTGGCTTTCGCCTGCGAACGCCGCAAGAAGATTTGCTTCGGTTTTAGTTCCCTTAAGATTCTGTGCCATTTTGATTTACCTCTCTTTATATTTATCTTTATTATTCTATCCCAAAGAGGGGCGTTAATTAACGCCCCTCGATGAAAATTTCCCTAATTATTGAATTTTGTAATAAAGGCACCATGCCTCATACTGTGCAAGCACGGGATCGGGGATAACGGGCTCATTATCCTCAGCGTCTCCGCCCTCGTCAGTTTCGTCAGCAGGCTTGGGGGCCGCGCCGTTGTCGGCAAAGCTGATATACGCCTCGGTCTTCTTGAACGCAACGTTCAGCTGAGCCGCATACTGTTCAAACGGCTGAGACGAGCCGAGCTTATAAGCCATAAGCTTGTTAAGAACGCTGTCGCTTTCCGCCTTAAAGCCGTCGCAGTCAAGTCCCTCTACGTCGGGATTGAAGAGGAGATAGGGCGCAACGACGGTATCGCGAAGCTGCTGCTTAGCGAGCGCCCAATTATCGGCGCAGAGTGCCTTGGTTGCCGCATCCATCGAGGAATTTTCCTTGAGAAGGAAGAGGTTACCCGTATCAGCAGGATTCATATTGTAGTCGTCGCTGATGATGTCGATAATTCCGGTGTAATCGTCAACGGTATAATGCACGTTTTCAACGCCGTACTGGAAGATGTTTCTGTATTCGACGTTCGTCTGAAGAAGGTTTACGATCTCAAGCGCTCTTACGGGATCAGATGCGTATTTGCTTATGCAGAATACCGTTCCGATATCGTTCATAACGGGCTTCGCATACTCAACCACGATATAATCGTCACCGTACAGCTCGGGTATAGCCGCGTTGCCCTTAATAAAGGCAGCCGCAACCTTTTTGTTCTCGGGAAGCTTATGCTCGTCGCCCTCGGTTATGTAGCCCTTGCTCTTAAAGAGATTGAGATACTTTGCATATTCGATGTATGCCTCGTTTTCAAGAAGCGATGTCGGGGACTTCTTGGTAAATGCGGTATCGGTATTGGAAATTACGGTACCGAACATCGTTCCGCCGAAGCTGTCAAGATTGATCGAAGGAGCGTTATAGAGGGTAATATAGCTTCCAAAGTCCTTTTTCGCATCAATGAGCAGATTGTTAAGCTCAGGGAGAGTGTCAAGGTTCTTCGCTGCGTAGCCGTACTTATTTGCTACATCCTTGTTTACGAGAAGGTAGGTGTAGTCGCCGTATACCGTATTGGTCGGAACGCCGTAGGGATACTTGTTTCCAAGAGTTCCGAGAGTTGCCATATTGGTAAGGGCGAAGAATCTGTCGGAGATATACTTTCGCATAAGACCGCTCTTATCGGCAATATTAAGAGAAACCGTAAGTCCGCTTTCGTTGTACTTCTCGAACATTTCCGAGCCGCGAACCATAAAGATATCGACCTGAGTTCCCTGCTCATCGGGGAATACAAGCTCGTTTCCCTTGTTCTTATCCTTGGAGCCGCTCTTGTTTTCTTCCTTGTATTTCTCAGCCGCCTCCATAGCTTCGTCGAGCTTAGCGTAGTACTCGTCCTCTGTAAAGAGCTTAAGAAGCACGCGGGTCGTAAGGTTTCCTTCGGAATATACGTTAAGACGATCCTGAACCGCCTTGATCGCTTCGTCGGTAGTTCCTTCGCCCTTGATTCCGTAAAGGGTAACGGTTATGGGCTTTGTGGTCTGCTTTATTTCCGCTTCTTCATCAGAGCAGGAAGTAAGAACAGGCATCACGATGCATACGATAGCTATAAGCAAAGCCAACAGTCTTTTTTTCATTATAGGGTTCCTCCTGAATGCGGCATTTTCCGCCGTATGTATACAGATTATATTTTACAACAAATTAGTCGTTATGTCAAGCCGATTTTGTCGACCGCCGTTATTTAATCAAGATAATCGCGCAAACGCTTAGAACGGCTCGGATGACGGAGCTTACGGAGCGCCTTTGCCTCTATCTGTCTGATTCTTTCTCTCGTTATATGGAACTCCTTGCCAACCTCTTCAAGGGTTCTTGCTCTGCCATCGACAAGTCCGAAGCGGAGCTTAAGCACCTGCTCCTCACGGGGAGTAAGGGTGTGAAGGACCTCGTTAAGCTGCTCGCTTAAGAGTCTCTGCGCCGCAACGTCGGCAGGCGCGGGATTAGAATCGTCCTCGATAAAGTCGCCGAGGTGGGAATCCTCTTCCTCGCCTATCGGCATTTCAAGCGAAACGGGATCCTGAGATATCTTCATTATCTCTCTTACCTTATCGGCGCTCATTCCCATGTGCTCTGCGATCTCCTCGGCGCTTGCCTCGTGGCCAAGCTCCTGAAGAAGCTGTCTTTGGATACGGGAGACCTTATGGATCGTTTCTACCATATGGACGGGGATACGGATCGTTCTTGCCTGATCGGCTATTGCTCTTGTGATCGCCTGTCTGATCCACCAGGTTGCATAAGTCGAGAACTTATAGCCCTTGCGGTAGTCGAATTTTTCAACCGCCTTCATAAGTCCGAGGTTTCCCTCCTGAATGAGGTCGAGGAAGAACATTCCCTTACCAACGTATCTCTTTGCGATCGAAACGACAAGACGAAGGTTTGCTCTTACAAGCTCGTCCTTTGCCTTCGCGTCACCCTCCGTCATTTTCTCTGCGAGCATAAGTTCACGCTCGGAGTCGAGAAGCGGCACGGTACCGATCTCCTTGAGATACATACGAACGGGGTCGTCAATGGAAAGCCCCTCCTGAGTGAGCATCTTTTCCATATCCTCTGCGCTTTCATAGCGCTCGACCTCGTTTTCGATCGTCTGAAATTCGGGAGTGTCGAGGTAACCCGTTACCTCAATGCCCATACCCTCGAGAACCTCATAAAGCTTTTCGACCTGCTCTATGTCGTAATCGGAATCCTCGAACGCCTCCATTATGTCGCTCTGAGAAAGGGAGCCCTTTGCCTTACCTTTTTCTATAAGCTCGCGGACGTCGAATTTTTTTTCGCCGTTAGCGGAAGCCGCTTCAATTACAGGATTGCTTGCGTTGCTGTTCGTATTGTTTTCCATTTCTTTACCCTCGTTTTATATCTTATTTCGTTTACTTGCTATAAGGTCCTCAAGAGACTGATTTTTCTTTTGCTTCAATGCTTTGAGACGGTCAATACATTCGATAAGCACCTTTTCGCCGTTATCGGTAAGCGACTGACGTGAGACGGAGTTTCGCACGATGCGCGAGATCTCCTCTTGACTGAAATCGTCGCCAATGAGACCTATATCAAAGCCGTTTCCGAGCTCCGTCATTTTTGCATATACCCTGCGGTTGAACTCGGTCACGAAATCGTCCTCGGTAAGTCCCGCCTTATCCTTTGCCTTCGGGATAAGCTCGGGATAGGTTGCAAGTATTCCGAGGATCGCGTCCTCGGCACCCGCCGCGCCCTGATTTATAAGCCGATCGGGATTTATACGGTCTCCGTATCCCTCCGTCGACATCATTACGCTTCTCTTGACGTCCCTTTTCTCCGCTTTTTCATTTTTCGACATCTTGCGCTTAATATCCGCCTTGAAGCTTTCAAGGGAAACGTCAAGCTGCTTTGACACCTGTCGCGAATATACGTCGCGCTCGACCTCGCTCCAGCCGACCGCAAGCAGGTCGGAAAGCTCGGCGGCTGCCTTTACCTTGTCGCTTGCGTCGTTCAGGTTATACTTTGAGATTATCGACGAGAATTTGAAGTCAAATCGGCTTCGGCTTCTGTTAAGAAGGCGTGTAAACGCCTCTTTTCCGAATTTTCCGATAAACTCATCGGGGTCCTTTGCGTTTTCTACCTTAAGAAGCTTCGCTTCAAGTCCGACTTCGGAAAGAAGCTTGAATACCTTATCGGCATTTCTCTGTCCCGCTTCGTCAGCGTCGAAGCATATAATCGCGCTTTTCGTATATTTCTTCATAAGCCGTGCCTGATCGGATGTGAACGCCGTACCGCAGGACGCGACTGCGTTCGTAAATCCGGCACCGTGCAGGCTTATAACGTCCATATATCCCTCGCAGAGTATCATCTGCTCTGAGCAGGAATTTTTCGCGTAATTCAGAGCGAAAAGGTTTCGCCTTTTGTTGAAGACCGGCGTGTCGTTCGTATTTATATACTTCGCTTCCGCCTTGTCGTTACTTAACGTTCGTCCGCCGAAGGCGATTATGTCGCCCTTGACGTCAATTATCGGAAACATTATTCTATTTCGGAAAATGTCGTAGGATCTTCCGTTTTTCTTGCTTACCGAGCAGAGGAAACCCTCTTTCATTTCCTCCTGCGTATAGCCCTTGCTTCGCAAATACTTTGCAAGTGCCTCAAAGTCGTTCGGTGCATATCCGACGCCGAAATGCTTGATGAGGGGTGTCGAGAGCTTTCTTTTCGCGACGTATTCCTGAGCCTCTTTACTGTTTTTCAGACATTCGTGGAAGAAGCGCGCCGCGTCCTTGTTCATTTCGATTATTCGCTCACGTCGGACTCCGTACTGCTGACTTTTATCGTCCTCGGGAATCTCGATTCCCGAACGCTTAGCGAGAGTTCGCAGGGCGTCAACGTATGTTAGATTTTCCGTCCTCATAACGAACGAAATTACGTCGCCTCCCGCTCCGCAACCGAAGCAGTAGAAGGATTTAGTTCCCGTAAATACCGTGAACGACGGCGTTTTCTCGCTATGGAACGGGCATAGACCGTTCAGGTTGTTCCCCGCTCTTTTGAGGGAAACGTGCTGTGATATTACTTCTTCTATATCGTTTCGGTATTTGATTTCTTCGATGATTTGCGGTGATATCATTATTTCCCTCCTTTAAGATTTTTTATCATCCCCTCCAAGGGTCGGGCATAAACAGCTTTTTGTAAAGATTTATAGCGTATCTGTCGGTCATACACGAGATGTGGTCGCAGACTGCGCGGGATACGCCCTCTCTTTCCGCCGTGTTTCTATGCTCGTCGGGCATTTCCTCGGGGTGGGAAATGAAGTAGTCGTAGAGCTTTTCAAGCAGCTCCTCCGCTTTTCCCTCCTCGCCCTTTGCGATCGGGTTTCTATACACGTTTTCGTAAAGGAACTCGTGCAGGCGGTCTGTCGCCTCGCGAATCTTCGGCTCCATTTCGATAGCCGGTCTGCCCTCGCTCGCTCTTATGATGCTAAGCGCCATCGTATTTATACGCTCGCCGTGAGTATAGCCGAGGGTCTCGATTATGTCTGACGGAATGTCAGAATAACGAAGAACTCCCGCGCGGCAGGCGTCGTCGATATCATGGTTTATGTACGCGATATGGTCCGCTTCAAGGATAAGCTTTCCTTCAAGGGTGGACGCACCGCCCTTTGTATGGTGCAGAATGCCGTCGCGAACCTCCCAGGTGAGGTTGAGTTTTTCAAGCTTTTCAACGACACGAATACTCTGCTCGTAATGTGCAAACGACGGGTCGTAGCAACGGCGGAGCACCCTTTCGCCCGCGTGACCGAAGGGCGTATGTCCGAGGTCGTGGCCGAGCGCTATTGCTTCTGCCAAATCCTCGTTTAAGCGCAACGCTCTTGCAATACTTCTTGCTACTTGGCTTACCTCCAGAGTATGAGTAAGACGTGTGCGGTAGTGATCCGCCTCAGGGGAGAGGAAGACCTGCGTCTTGTGCATCAGTCGGCGGAACGCCTTACTGTGAATAATTCTATCGCGGTCGCGCTGAAATTCGCCGCGAAGATCACACGGATTTATAGGGTAATCTCTGCCCTTCGTGTTTGCCGACAAAAATGCAAATTCGGATAGAGATTCCTTTTCTCTTTCGTTTATCATTTCGGTAACGGTCATATAAAACCTCCGTTCACAAAAGAATAGAAATGTTTATCAAACATAATATACGCAAAAAATGCAAAAAGTCCTCTTTTTTGTGTCGAAAAACAAGAGAACGCAAGCGTTCTCTCGTTTTTTACTGTTTATCGAATCTCGTTCCGTTATCGACGAACACCGCTCTGCCCGCCGTTATTTCGAGGACTTTTTCCTTAAAATCATCGTATTTGTCTATCGGCAAGGCAAGGGAAATTTTTACGTTTTCGGCGTAATCTATGCCGTCGTTTATCGGGTCTGCCGACGCAAGAAGCGTCGTTATTTTTCCATGGTCTGTATAATTCAACACGAGGTCAAACTGACGATAGATGCTGTATGTCACTATCTTCGCTTCATCTACCGCCATTTTCGCCGCCGTCGAATAAGCGCGGACAAGTCCGCCCGCGCCGAGCAAAATTCCGCCGAAATAGCGCGCAACGACGATGACCGCGTCGGTAAATCCGCTTTTTCTTATAACGTCGAGAACGGGTATTCCCGCGGTTCCCTGCGGCTCGCCCGCGTCGGAATAGCGCGCGATATTCGACCCGACCATATACGCGTAGACGTTATGGCGCGCGTCGCCGTGCTTCTTCTTTATGGCATTGATAAATTCAATCGCCTCTTCCTCGCTGTTTACGGGCGATGCGTAGCTGATAAACACCGATTTTTTCTCGGTAAATTCCGCCTCTCCGTACTTTTCGAGAGTTATTCTTACTTCTTGAGCCACTTTTCAAACATTCCCTTCGCGCGGCTGTCACAGACTGCCGTGACAACGGTATTTTTGCCCTCGTAATCGACGCTTTCGACCTTCGCAAAACGATACATTTTAGCGACCTCGTCTTGTCTTGCCATAGGAATTTCAAAGACGAGACGCGAGGTTTTTTCGTTCACTATCTCGCTTAAGCGTGTAATGAGCGCGTCAACGTTCTGTCCCGTTTTTGCCGAAATATAAAATACGTTTTCGCTCGGCACCGACGTCGGGGGCTTCGGTATACTTTCGCCCTCGTTATCGCATTTATTGAATACGCAAAGCGTCGGCTTTCCGCCTGCGTCGAGGTCGGAAAGAAGCTTTTCCGTCACCTCAAGCTGTGCCTGATTTTCCTTGTCCGACGCGTCGGTCATCATTATGATAATATCGGAATACGCCGCCTCATCCAGCGTCGAACGGAACGCTTTTATCAGGTGGTGAGGCAGGTTTCTTATGAATCCGACGGTATCAACAAGCAAAATTTCGGTTCCGTCGGGAAGCGCGAATTTTCTCGTCGTCGGATCAAGCGTCGCAAATAGCTTATCCTCGGCAAGTATGCCCGCGTCGGTCAGGCGGTTGAGGAGGGTGCTCTTTCCCGCGTTAGTGTATCCGACGATCGCAACCTTGCAGATTCCCGAACGGTCGCGCTGCTTTCTCTGCGTTGCGCGGCGCTGTTCAAGCTCCTCAAGCTCGGTTGATAATGCCTGCATACGGCGCTTTATATGACGGCGGTCAAGCTCGAGCTTCGTTTCACCCGGTCCTCTTGCCGCGATACTTCCGCTGCCGCCCTGACGGGAAAGGGAAAGTCCCTTGCCGATAAGACGCGGAACGGTATATTTGAGCTGTGCAAGCTCGACCTGCAATTTACCCTCAGCACTCGTTGCGTGGAGCGCGAAGATGTCGAGAATTAGCATCGAACGGTCGATAACGCGTATCGGCTCGCTGTCACCCTCGTTAAGCACGTCCTCCATATTTCTTATCTGCGACGGAGAAAGCTCGGAGTCACAAACGACGAGGGTTATGCCCTCATTTTGACAAAGCTCGCGAAGCTCCTTTATCTTTCCGCTTCCGAGAAAGGTACGGACGTCCGGGTTTTCCTTATTCTGCACAAGGCGCACCGCGACCTCGCCTCCCGCTGTATCGAGCAGTCTTTCAAGCTCGTCAAGCGACGCTTCACATTCCTCTGCGGGATTTTCATACGTCACGACGCCGACTATCGCCGCTTTTTCAATTTGTATCTTTTCGGTTACTTCCATATTTTTCACCTCCGACATAGAAAAAAACAAGGGGACAGATACCTGTCCCCGCTTTTACGGGACAGAACTGTCCCGTATAACTCGTTCCTATTACTTTCCGGAAGCTGCAAGACGTCTCTTGAACTTGTCAACACGTCCGCCTGCGTCTACGAACTTCTGCTTACCGGTGAAGTACGGATGGCACTTCGAGCAGATTTCAACGCGGATGCTGTCCTTAGTGGAGCGGGTCACGAATTCTTCGCCGCAAGCACATCTTACGGTTACTTCTTTGTATTCGGGATGGATTCCTGCTTTCATTATTGCACCTCTTATCCTTTTATAATTACATTACGAGATATTATAACACGATTTTTTCAATATTGCAATAGGTTTTAGAAACTTTTTTGTGTTTTTGCTCGTTTTTATTTATATTTTCGGTAGGAAAACCTAATTCTGCCTTTCTTTGAAAATCCGCTGACCGAATCAATGACCGCTTTGCCCTTGCCGCGAAGCGTAAGCTTGTCATCAACGGAAACGGAACGATCGGGCTTCGTGACGGTGATGCCGTTGATACTGACGTGTCCTCCGCTTATCGCGTCGGACGCGGCGGTACGAGATACAGAAAATATGCTCGAAATTACTGCATCAAGGCGCATTGACGCCACAGTATCGAAACCCAAAACGAAGTCCTGCTTCGGCGTCATTTCGTATTTGTCAAAAACCGTGACAGTCACGGGATAACGGCTGATCTTCGTCAGGTTTTCGGTTATAAACGGCACCATTTTGCTCTTCACGGTAAAAACAGCCGATCCGCCCTCTGCAATTATGTCGCCGATCAAATACCGTTCGATACCGAGTCCCATCAGCGAGCCAAGCACGTCGCGGTGCGAAAAGCTCGCCGATTTTTCGTTGAATTTGTCGACAGATGCCTCGATATAGCTAATATCACAGAGCGACGGCTTGTCATTTATATCATCTTCGGTATAATAATCGGGCAAAAAAACGACGCACTTGCGCTCCGCGTCAGCGTATCCGCCGAAAAGCATAAAACTTTCTGTTTTTATCGAATTTAATAAAATTTCAGCCAAACGCAAGTCCGGCTCGGACATAAAGTCGCTTGACGTTATCACGTTCCTGCCGTTTCGACGCTCGCAAAGGTCAAAAATATGACTAAGCAGAATCTTCCGCTCGGAATCGGAGGATATTTTGTTTATCAGTTCGGTTTTATTCATAGAATTCAAAGTCCGCAGCCGTATTTTGCAATTATTTTCTTGGTTTTAGAGACGGGATATGGAACCTCGTCGTAACGGTATTCATTAATGGCGGTTACCTTCGCAAGCTTTTCGACCTCATCTTCGCCAACGGGAACAACTACGTCATCGCCTACCGAAATATCGTTGATTTCACATATGTAATCGTATGTATTACTGCCGCCGAAAGTAACTGTGCAATACGTATATCGAAGCTCGTCAAGTCCTGTTAGAGAAAGAAAATAAGCGTAGCTGTCAGGCGTCATCTCATTCTTGTGAGTAAGAATCTCGTCGGCATCATAAGATAATCTTCCGCTTGAGCTTGAACGGTCGAGGAATTTGTTGGTTATTTCAGTTTTATCGCCAAACAAATAGTGCAATGTTTGAAGAACGCGATTATCAAGCTCGCTTGCGGGCTTATATGAAAGAATTTCTGCGCAAATATTCACAGCATCCTTATACGCGAGAAAGAACATAGAAGGGCGGTCAGTATGATCAACGACATCCAGATATTCATCAAGATTTTCTAAAAGATCTGGAATTCGCTTATGGGTTGAAGCTATCAACCTGCGCTTATGTTTGCGAAAAAGTGCCATATCCGTGTTCTCCTCCAGAACAATGTCTTTTAACCCAAATCTTTCAATCAGCTCTTCATAATATAAAAATCGCGTCACGTCATCAAAACGCTGGCTCATTAATAGATGCTCCTTCAATGCTCGTTTTGCATAAAGAGGCATATCCTTTTTGTATCCTGTAATGTTCCCATCATCGTCAAATATAGCAAAGGGCATATACTGTTTTTCTAGCGATAGAGCGTATGGTTCTCTCATTATAGACCTCAAGAAGCATATTGTTGATCTGCATTACCCATAAAAATTCTTAGAATACAATATAGTATACAAGAAAAGCATGGAAAGTGCATCAATTACAGATTAACTCAGCATGACATTTTTGTCAAGCAAATATCTGTGATTATAATGTTTATTTGCATTCAAATGAATAGACATAAAAAGAAAAACCTCACCAAACGGTGAGGCTAAATGCTCATTCACAACCGAATATGGAAAGCAAAGCGGAACTGAAACTCAAGTAGTTTGAACTTTAGAAGTTCAAGCCCTCGGTCAATTAGTATCGGTCAGCTGAACACATTACTGTGCGTACACCTCCGACCTATCAAA
>JAZSHF010000053.1:0-20807 GCA_045533115.1 Eubacteriales bacterium | reverse complement strand
ATTAGGCGAAGCCGACATCATTAGCGATAGCGTCATCATTGGCGAAGCCAACATCATTTTGCCGAAGGCAAACATCATTGAAAAAAGCACTTCCTTCGAAGTGCTTTTTTCTGGTGGGCAATTCGGATTTTACTCTTCGGGCAATATTCCTGCGCGCCCCGCCGGCGAGCAAGCTCCCCGATGGCTTTTTAATGATGCATCGCCTGCGTCGATATGATGTATTCGCTTCGCTCATAATGATGTGCTCACCCTGTTCGCAATGATGCGATGTTTGCCCATAAAAATTAGGCGAAGCCGACATCATTAGCGATAGCGTCATCATTGGCGAAGCCAACATCATTTTGCCGAAGGCAAACATCATTGAAAAAAGCACTTCCTTCGAAGTGCTTTTTTCTGGTGGGCCATCTAGGACTCGAACCTAGGACCGACCGGTTATGAGCCGGTAGCTCTAACCAACTGAGCTAATGGCCCGTTTTTACCGTTGGCGGTGCAACAGAAATATTATACCACCTTAATTCCCGCTTGTCAATACCAAACTTTCAAAAATCTCGCAACTTTTCAAAGAAAATTTTCAAAAACACTTGACTTATATCAAATCCTGTGCTATAATACACGATGTTGCATCTGGGTGTGGCGCAGTTGGTAGCGCGCTACCTTGGGGTGGTAGAGGCCGCAAGTTCAAGTCTTGTCACTCAGACCAAAAACGGACAACCTTCGGGTTGTCCGTTTTTCCTTATATTACGCTGGTTTTGGGCACCTTCGGGCGCCTTTTTTCTTTTCTAACATTCGACAGCGATCACCGTTTTTTCTACGAAAGTTCTATCATTTTTCTACGAATTTTTCAAAAAGCGCAATATTGTAAGCAATCCTCTCTATAAATAAATCTAACTAAGACCTCCGTGTTTATACGGTTATGCCACACTTCCAACCCAACCATAACCCTGAACAGCCATATCAATGAAGTGGTTAAGCAGAAGCTCTGTTTTAACAATAAACACTTCTTTGTCATAGCTGTCGGGAAGATCGGCATCCAACGTTTCCATAATGGCATTCTTGACCCTTGCCTTAGGTTGCTCTCCTCTGTACCAATCCGCAACGAAAAGATTGCTTCTGTTTTCGTTTAGCTTCTTGAACAGATTCTTTGAAGAGAGAATAACTTTCTGTTCTTCGGCTTTGGTCAGATTTTTGCCCTTTGTAAGCAAATCAAAAATCTCCAATTCTTCCTCGGAGAGCCCCATCAAATTTGGTCTTTCCGATTCTTTTTTGAGATCTTCTATCAACTGCAGAAGTTGCTCATAATAATCCTCATTTTCAGAGCCGCCGGCGTTGTAACGATCAACGATGTTCTTGAACCGTACCGAGAACTTATCACGGGTGCAGTTCTTATCCATCATCTGCTTCAGTGCTTCGTCAATAAAGGTCTTCAAATCATCGATCTCAACTGCTTTATAGGGCGCAACCTTGATTTCTGCTTTCAACTGATCAACGTCAATCTTGGACAGATCAATAACCTTCGTTCCATGGATAACGTATCCCTCATCGTTATCTTCGGCTTTCTGAGAGATGATGCTGTTATCGAGAACCTGTCCCATTCTCAATCTTGCACGTTTGATTTTTTCGTCGTCGATCTGGTTATAGAGCAAACCGTGCAAATACGCGATAGGTGCAAATTTCTCATTGTGCCAACCAAGTTCAAATACTTCGGGCTTTGAAGCGTCATGAAGATTCATCAAAGTATTAGAAAGCACCTTAAACTTTTCTTTATCGTCATCGTTGGCAACGATGATATTGTACGCCTTACGCAGTTCTTCCATCTTATCAAAGGTATCATCATCGGCAATAATAGCATCCAAATCTACCGACAAGAACTTCAGGAACAAGTCAGTTTCAGCAATAGTCTGATCGATCAGTTCAAGCAAGCGGTCGATATCCTTTGCTGGAAATTCCTGTCCATCATCGCCGGTTGCATACTGGCTGAGCGCCCGTTGCATATACTTAAACACATTGACATAGTCAACGATGATGCCGCAGGGTTTACCTGGATAAACGCGGTTAGCACGGGCAATCGCCTGCATAAGGGTATGTCCCTTCATAGGCTTATCTAAGTACAAGGTAGAAAGGTTCTTCACATCAAAGCCGGTCAGCCACATAGCACATACGAAAACAAGTTTCAGCGGATCGTCCGGGTCTTTATATCTATCCTCTATATCTCTACCGTCTTTAATTTCGTTCATCTTGGCGCGATGTGCAGAAATGCTAAGACCCTGAGCAGTGAACTTGGTTTCTTCGTCAGCATCTTCGGAGATAATAACAGCCATCTCCACCGAATCCATATAGTTGATAATACCGGTGATACGGTCACGTTCTTCCTTGGTTTTGGCGGCATTACGCTCAGCAACCAGGGCTTTCTTTTCCTCTGCCCAATAGTGCTGCACTTTATCGTACATTTTAACAGCGGTAAACTTATCTACCGACACTACCATACCCTTTCCCAAGAAACCTCTGCAGGGGAAATGATGGGCAATATCTCGGGCGATCTTGTCCAGACGATCTTCACGCTTGATAACCTCCAAAATACGGGAAGAAGAGTTCTCAAGAAGGCGTGTTTCGGCTTCGTTCAGATTTTCGTCCTCAATAATATCCACAACATCGTCATCGAGAAAATCATTCTGCAAACCGACTTCGGGCACGCGGCGAGAGTAGAACAAAGGCACTGTGGAGCCGTCCTCTACGGATTGTGCAAAGTTGTATTCTGATACATAGTCACCGAACCACTGGTTTGTTAAGCGCTTGGAACCCAACAAAGGTGTACCCGTAAACGCAATAAAGTTGGCGTTGGGCAGAGCCGTTCTCATATTTTCGGCCAAATCCTTATACTGAGTTCGGTGCGCTTCATCAACCATTACGATAATATCATCACGCTCGGTGAGAACAGGATATTTCTTGGTCTTATCGTAGCGGAACTTATGTATAAGCGTGAAAACAAAGGACTTATTCGTCTGCAGAAATTCACGGAGCTGAGTGCCGTTTTTCGGCTGGCATTCTTCCTTATTACCGATAACTTCAGTACGCATAAAATTCTTGTAGATCTGATTGTCCAGATCCTCACGGTCGGTGATCACCAAGAAGGTAAAGTTACCCTCTACCTTGCGGCGCACTTTCCGGGCAAACATAACCATTGAATAGCTTTTACCGGAACCCTGGGTGTGCCAAAATACGCCCAGTTTACCTTTGAGTTCTTTGCGGTTCTTCACCGATCCCATCAGATTATTGACGCCCAGGAACTGATGGTTTTTTGCAATGATCTTGATTGACTTGTTTTCAAACAGAATGAAGTTCTCAACATAGTCAATCAAGGTTTCCTTATGCATAAGACCGTCAACGAAATAGTCGGCAGAAACACCGCTTTCTCCAATGGCTTTGCGGTCAATTCTCTCGCCCTCTTTTTGTTTCAGCCACTCAAAGAAATAGTCAAAGGTAGCGTTGAATGCACCAAGGCGAGTTTCAAAGCCGTTAGAAAGCACGCAGATTTGATTGAACGCAAATAGGTTCGGAATATCCTTAATATAGCTTTTCAGATTCTTGCGGTAGGCCTCTTCTACCTTGACAATGCCGTTTTTCAGTTCGATAAACACGAGAGGTAAACCGTTGACGAAAACAATAATGTCAGGCCTACGCCAATTGTAGCGGCCCTTGATCCACATTTGGGATACAGCAGTAAAGGTGTTGTTTTCAGGGTTGTCAAAGTCGATCAGCTTTACAAAAGCGAAATCCTCTTTGCCGTTTTTGAGAACGGGGATCTTGATGTAGTTGCGGATCTTGCTGTAAAGCTCATAGTTTTTGGAAACAAGGTCGGAGTCGGAGAAGTCGGCGGTCAGGTCTTTAATTACGGAAGTCAGTTTTTCGGTAGGAATTTCGGGGTTGATACGGCAGAGAGATTCCTCAAGAACGCGCGGCAAAATGCACTCTGTTTTCGCAGAGCGTCCCGTGCCGTCATTCAAATCCTCCTTTTTGTCGGGAGATGCATCGCACACAACGATATCATACCCGAATGCAGGCTCTCCTAACTTCTTTAATATCGCCTGCTCGATCATATCTTCCGTAATAAAATTAGCCATAGTAGACCTCCGTGTTTATATGTGTCCATGCTCCACAAAATAATCGATAGCTTTAATAAATTCTCTCGGATCTAGTCGATATAATAATTCTGTTTTAGTCCTGTCCGACGAAAACATAACACTACTGATTCTTTTGGAACCTTTTCTACGGACAACCGCCCATGAATACGCATGTAAAATTTGATTACACAATTTGTTAAGTTCTATTTCTTCGGTAACGGCGTTTTTGAAATCATAATCGTCTGGCCAAGGATATTCACTAATCAAATTTTTGTCACCTGTAAAAGGGTAAACGTTCACTTTTACTTTATATTTCAAAAGTCTCAACGGCGGCATCATCGCATTTGAGTTTTTCACTTGAGTCTCAGCCGTTTTTTCGTCCTCAAACATTTTTCGCATAATAACCGCAGAATACAAAATCTCTTTATTCACCTTGTGATCTGCATAATTTCTAAATCCTATTGCCGACAATTTCAACCATAGCTTAAGACTTAATTTGTTGCGAAATAATTCTCGTTTCCAGTAGCCGTCAAGGATCATTTTCGAGCTCCATCTGATGTTATTTAATAGTTTTTAACAAATTCCAAAATTCTTTCGAATACTCTTCCACAAGATTCATATTGACTCGATTGTCGAGATATCCATCAATCCGTGTTTCGGTTACTGTTGCATAGCTGGCAAGAAGAATCCCCCAAATGTCGATGGGCCTTATATAGCGCCGTCCCGAACTAGAATAATAGACTTTCCCTTCCATATATTCATGTTTTTTAAATTCGCGAGACATTTTCTCTTCCAAAAACTTCAATCCATTCACAGGTTTGTCGCCAAACATGTTATGAAAATATATTCCGTTCGCGTTATTTGGCAATGTAGCTTTTGTGTGTTTAACAATAGTCAAATACAACTCAATACACATATACATACCGTGCAGTTTTTGGGATTCTTCGTTTAAAAGAGCATGTAACAGATGACACTTTTGAACTATTTCGATTTTTTCTCGTGCGGCGATGCCATTAAAAATATTCGCCTTGAATTCAGCAACATCGGAATTGTTTCCATATTCAAATTGATTGAAATAATAGCCGTGTGTTTTTTCAAACTGATCGCTATACGTTCCTTCATCCAACTCGATTTCAAACTTAATAAATTTGGCAAGATATTTCTGCTTGTCAACGCCGTCACCAAACATTTTTTGAACCGTTCGTTCAAGCTGGACCTTGTCCACTGCAAGAATAACCTGCATGTTGTCAATTCCATCAAAAATGTGATGCAACCGTTCCAGCACTTTTATTTGATATTCGGGAACACATCTGTCAAGCTCATCTACCACAAATATGATCGTTCTTTCCGAAGCGATCTCTTTGATTTCTTCGCGCAACTTTGATAATGCTTGTTTAAAGTGAAAGTATTCGTCATATTTGTTAGCATCTTCAATTTTTGCGTTTACATCGGAATTTATTTTTGAAAGTCCGTCCGTAATTTCCTTAGGATTAAATCCGGATGTTGTTTCTAACCATTTAGAAAAACCTTCGTACAATTTGGATAATACAAATTTTGCCGCACTGGAAATGTGATTGCGCGCAGCTTCAGTAAAAAGACGTTCTTTTGTATTTATATCATCCAACATTGACGATACTATCGCCATCAGCGGCTCTTCGTAATAGTCATATTCCCAACAATTAAAATGAAAAACAAAGTATTTGTCCAATACGGTCTCTTCATTGGGTTTATACAGAAGCTGATTTTCGAGTTTTTCGATAACATAGGATTTTCCAATTCCCCAAGTTCCACTTATCGCAAAGCAAGTATTTTTCTTGTTGGCAGAAAGTAGCTCTATTACCGTTTTTACTTGTTCTATAAAGTCATGTCTGTTTAGATAATCGCCATCAATAGTATCATTTAAAACTTCTGCCTCGATTAAAGCTTCAGACATTTTTTACCTCCAATTTGCCACTCATAAGACGAGGCAAAAGCAAATCGCGCTGTCTAGCAAGATTCCGATTTTTATCAGTCAATGCCATTATTTCCTGATCAATCGGTTCAATTGCTGTTGTAAAGGTAGAAATAATATCCGCACTAGGCTTTAAGAGTTTTATTCTTTTAATGTTGTAAAGTGGTAATTTGGGCTGAGTCGCACCAACAACTCCTGCTTGGATTGAACCCTTGCCTGCCTCTGAATTTAAGAAGTGGTATAGATAACTATTTGTGAAATGTCGCAGATTAACAAGCTTAACACAATTTTCTGTCAGGTTTGCACCGTTGAGGCTTTGGGCTACACAAGCCACTGCGCCAATAGTTCCAACAATAGAAATCAAAATATCATTTGTATTAACGGTAAAGCGATGAATAATATTAAAGGTGTCATTGTCGATGTATTCAAAGCTATCAGTTAACGAAACGTGCTTTGACAAAGTAATGTCACGTATTCTGATATAAGGATGTTCTGTTACTTCGCTGCAAAGAGATTTTCCTTCTGGTAATCTTTTACCACCTTTGATATCAACATAATCCCCGAGCTTAACTACATCCCATCCAGATGGCAGACCGTTCTCAAACTTAGCAGTTTCGTGACCGGGGAAACGGAAGCGAACAAACCACTCTTTGTAAAGATCCTGCGCCGCCTTTTCCAAAAGCGCAATTCTGCGATTGTTATTCTCAATCAAATCGTCATAGGCAGAAAGAATATCGGCAATCCACTTTTGGGTTGGAGGATCGGGAACTAATATCTTTAAGTTCTTTATATTATCTCCATTAATCGCCGTAAAGGTTGTGCCATTTTCGGACGATTTTAACTTTGGCATATTGTAGCTCAACAAGTATCTTACAAACTCGTTGTTGCCATCTTTTGCATTTATTGCGCACAATCCTCGCCCAATGCACATCTCCAACGGAGCAATATTTATATCGCCAACAGGAGCTCTTACGCTCATCAAAATGCTGTTTTGAGGAGCCTTTTTTGTTATTTGAGTAGTGTAAGTATCGATTGTAGGATAGCGGTCTCCAAAAGTACTGTTTCCCTGCATAAACGGCAAGCCTTTTCCATCACTATTGTAGAATTCTGATGCAGGCGATTGTCCCATAATAACGGTTGCAATTTCAGAAAATCTTGTTTCTTTCCATTCACCCATTATCCTGCCTCCTTTCCGTCAATGTGGGCAACAATATATGCAATGCACGCCTCAACAAAGTAATGCACAAACTGATCATATTGCATTGTCGTCTCGAAACTGTAAATGCGCATCATTTTATCCTGATGGAATTCATAGGACTTGAGAATCTTTCGATCGGTTTCTAACGAGGCAATCCACGTAGAATCATCGTCTTGTGCGAAGAACTGCATTTCCCAGTAGTTGCCCTCATGAGCCACAATATCTCGCACAGCCTTAATTATCTCAAAAAAATCGTCAATGGTCAAATTATGACTTGCTTCGTATGTATGGTCCATATACACATCATCAAAGCCAGTTAGTGAAAAGTTATCAAGAATGTACGCCTTTCCTTCAGCGCTCATATAACCTATGAATTTTTCATAGAAAGCCAGCTTATCTTTTTTGTTATTCATCCCAGATAGCGCACATAGCGCCTCTAAGCAAGTCTTGATAAAGAATATTCTTAGCGGGTCACGATCGGGACGGATCTTGTCCATATCGTTTGCAATGGAAACAAGATGTTGAACCTGATTCATCATTCGCCGAGGGGTTTTATCGTTCTCGTCGTTTTTAAACACCTTCACAAAGAACGCAATCATATCCTCTTCTGATTCAAAATTGCCCCTATAAAAATCAGACATTTCTGAATAGTATTCTTTAACAAATCCGACCGATTCAAAAAGTTCTTCTGCTGTCATTCAAATAAGCCCTTCAAATTATCTGTAATCTTTGCCTCTAACCTGTGTGCTTCGTCGTTTAGTTTTGCAAGCTCAGTATTGAGCAAAAGCATTTCTGCTTTAAACTCGTCTGCGGTCATTCCGTCGTCTTCGATGACTACGCCAACGTAGCGACCGGGATTGAGGGAGTAGTCCTGATCGATGATTCCATCTTCGCCCTCCAGTTTAGCCACCTTGCACAAGCCGACTACATCACGGTAAACACCGTCCGGGAAACGCTCCAGCAGCCAATCAATGTTTGCCTGCCAATAACTTTTGGTCAATACATCCTTATCGTCGGATGTTTCGGGTGCCTCTGCAAGTTTTGCCTTGTATTCAGCAACCAGTCCAGCAAAAGCGGCGGCATCACCCTCGTAAAGACGGGTAATAATTGCAAGATTCTTGATCTGCTCTTCGCTAAATTTTCTGTGGGCGCGGTCAACCTGCGTAAAGACGTTGCGTGCATCCACAAAGAGGATCTCGTCCTTCTTGTCTGTGTTCTTCTTCGCATTATCAAAGAACCACAAGGTCGCAGGGAGCGTCACAGAAGAGAACATATTGGAAGGCAGGGTCACCATCTGCTTAATAATGCCTGCTTCAATCATTTTCTTACGGATGTCGTATTCGCTGTTACCGGCATCGGACGCAGAGTTAGCCATAACAAGTCCTGCTCTGCCTTTTTCGTTCAGAGCAGTGGCAAAATAAGAAATCCAAAGATAGTTGGCGTTGGGTACGGTTTCTTTTTTGTCGGAATCCTTTTTCGCGGTCTTGGATTTATTCTTGGGGATGCCGTATTCATTGAAACGGGGATCGTCTTTAACTTTGTCGTAAACGACCTCATCTACATTGAAAGGCGGATTTGCCATAACATAGTCAAATCTGCCGACGGCATTGTGGGGGTCAGCATAGAAAGAGTTTGCTTCGCGGACATCACCGCGAACGTTGTTCAGCAGCAGATTCATTTTTGCAAGCTTGACGGTATCGGGCTCTTTCTCGACGCCATAGCACATAAACTTCATCATATCTTCGGCGGTGGCATTGTGTCTATGCATATAGCGAGCCGCCTGAACGAACATACCGCCTGAACCGCATGCAGGATCAAGGAACAGTTTGTTGCCAATCTCGGGCTTCAAGACTTCTACCATGTAACGAACAACAGTAGCAGGGGTATAGAATGTTCCGCCGTCCTTGCCTTCCTGCAAAGCAAAGTTACCGAGGAAGTATTCGTAGATCTCGCCGAACAGGTCAATGCTGATATCTTCGGGAATATCCTTGAAAATACGAATGATCTTAGAAAGCAGTTCCGGCTCTTCCTCAGGAACGAGCTGACCGTAAACCTCTTTAGGAAGAACGCCGGACATACCGGGGTTCTCCTTCTCAATCTCTTCCATTGCTTTCTTTACAAGTGTTGCCTTTTCCGCATCGTCGGGTGCGTTGTTGATAGAATCAAAGTAAGCACACTCCGGCAGATAGAAGCCGCACTTTTCAATGGAGACTTGTTTCATTGTTTTTTCGGCGCGAGTACCGATCTTGCGCTGATATTCCTCCGCAATCTCTGCCTTATGCTGCTTGAACAGAATATCGGCATAGCGAAGGAAGATCAGTCCCAAAATAGGCTGACCGTATTTATTAGCGGCAAGGTGCGCACTTGCGCGAAGCATGTCCGCAGAATGCCACAGATCGTCTTTTAGTTTTTTGAGTTGTATGTCAGTCATTTTTGTGCCTCCTCGGGTGCTTGAATAATCTCTACTATGTCATCCAGTTTACAGTCCAATGCAGTACAGATCTTTACAAGCACATCGCTGGATACGGTAGCACCATCTTTTTTCATCTTTGCAAGAGTCGCCGGGCTTACGCCTGCTTTTGCGGCGAGCTCCTTGCTCTTCATTTCGCGGTCTATGAGTAGTTTAAAAAGTTTCTTATAGCTTGCAGCCATGTTCCACCTCATAAAATTTTTATACATTTACATTTTACTACTTATTTCGTCATTTTGCAAGAGGATTCTCGAAATAATTCAACGAACTTGTAATTAATTCGATTATTTAAGAGACTGTCCACCCGGAAACAATCCTTGCCTTTTGATTCAATCTATGCACAAAAGAAAATGCGGCGAGGATAATCCTCGCCGCCAATCGTTAATATTACTCCGTTTCAGTTGGTAATTCAAGCACCACTCCTCTCACTCTTGGTGTCGGTGTGAATATGTTTTTCAAATAATCCGGAATGTCTTCTGTAAAGTTTTGTTTGATATGAGTATATACGTTTGCGGTAACTCCTACATCCGCATGTCGCAACCACGTTTGAATGTCTTTCAAATCCCAACCGCGAGCGTACAGCATACTGGCAGTACTATGTCTTAAGTCGTGGAAAGTAAGCATAGGCGTGAAGTTATTGCGTTTCAAAACGCGCTGGAAGCTTCGATAGAGAACGTCCGGGCGAATGCATCTTCCATCCTCCCAAGTGAACACAAAATCGCTTTCAATATAGTCCTTTCCGAATTTTTCGCGATTTGCATTTTGCCACAGCCGCTGTTTAAGCAACACTTCCTTCACATCAGGAATCAAGAGATAGGTGTGATAACTCGCCGCCGTTTTCATAGTCTCCTTTTCCTCTATTGTTTTATTCTTAACAACGACATGCTCCAGTGTTATTCTGTTATTGACAAAATCAACAGAACTCCATCTTAGTCCAAGCGCCTCAGATTTTCTGAGGCCATAAAACAGCGTGGTGTACACGATGGAATAGAATGGTGTGTCTTCGAACAACTCAAGCATCTGCGCCGCTTGTTTTGCGGTGAGAAAGGTTTCTTTCCTTTTAGATGAGCGCTTTGCCGGAAGCGTCGCATACTGGGCGGGGTTCTTGGAAATCAATTCATCTACCACAGCATCGTCCAACGATGTCATAAGCACGGACTTGTGCTTGATAATAGATTCTATCGAGAGGCCTCCTCCTTTGCCGTCACAGCGACCATTATGATATTTGAAGTTATAATAATCCTGAATGTGAGAGGGCTTCAAATCCCTTAAAGAAAGATTCATTGGTTCAAAGTATGGAATAATGTGCTTATACGCATACGTCCATATCCCCTCCCACGTAGAATTTGCCACAAGCCCGCGTCGACGCTCAACCCACCCCTCAAGATATTTCGTGAACAATATTTCGTCGCTTCCCGGAAATTTTCCGTCATAATACTCCCTGATCTCTCGCAGTCGAGCGGTCACCTCTTTCTTCGGTGTATCGGTTTTGAGTCGCAATGAAATCCACTTTGTCTTCCGTTCTCCATTTTCATAATAAGTAACCACTGCATAATAATTATTCTTTTTGGTCGTTAATGATACTCTTGTTTTCTTCATGATACAATATCCTTTCATAATAAAAAGCCATAGCAGACCTCGATCTGCTATGGCAACAATTTTAATTTTTATGCCGGCTTAAGCTTTCCTTTGATAAAATTCTCTTTTGATGGTTCAGACGCTTCCGATAACATGTTTTGCAGCCCAAGCGCCAGCTCATCTTCTCTTTCCTTCGATACGTGCAAATATACGTCGAAAGTCATTTCGATTTTTGAATGACGCATCCAACGCTGTAATTCTTTTGCGTCCATGCCGTTGCAATGCAAGATGCACGCAGTGCTATGTCTCAGATCATGAAAACGCATTTGTGGCAGTCCGCATTCTGATAATATCTTCTTGAATCTTCTCCTAACCGAATCCTGACTCAGGAAATTCCCGTCATCACGAGTAAAAACATAATCCGTTTCAACATACGCGCCTTCGTACATCGCTCGATACTTATCTTGAGCATTCTTTCGTATAAGAAAAGCTTCTTTGACATCCGGCAACAACGGGAACGTAGCTTTGCTGCTTTCGGTCTTGGTTCTGTTCTTCTCAGGATTCTTTCCTGCCCCTATTGTTGTTTCTATTCGCAGAAGATTCTTCTCAAAATCTACTGCGCCCCATTTTATCCCGAGCACCTCACCATGCCTCAACCCATATCTAAGCGCCGTAAGAAGCAACGGATACATCAATTCATCGTCGACAACATGTCCCAACAAATTGTTCGCACCTTCGTGGTTTAATACCGTGTACGGCTTTCTTGGATTGTCCTTTGCGGGTAATTTCACAGACTCCACCGGGTTATTAACAATAAGCCCTTCAATAATCGCTTTGTTGAACGCCTCGTTCAAACTGCTTTTGATGGATTTGATAGTCGAAATACTCAGCCCGCCGTTGCCGTCTGCTCGTCCATTCTTATACAAGTACTCATAAAACTGGCGAATATGCTTCGGTTTTACTTTGCTCAAACTTAACCTCATGGGTTCGAAGTAACCGCATATTTTTTTGTCGACGATGGCTTTGAGCGATTGGTATGTGCTTTCCTCCACCTCACCTTCTTTCTTTTCTTTCCATTGCCGCATATAATCGACGAATGGGATTTCATATCCCGGAACGTCTAACACGTCCCTTAGCCGATATTTCATCTCTTCCATTTTGTCCTGAGCTCTTCTCTTATTCCCCGGCTTGTCCTCGAGACCCAAAGCTTTCCAGATCGCTTTGGATTTACCATCATCTCCTTTACAATTGAATACCGCATAGTATTTCCCGTTTTTTGTTCTGAGCTTGGCCGAGAGCGGCCGTCTTTTAGAATTGTTCATATGAAATAGACCTTCCTTTAATTTGTATTTCGGGGTATTCGTTTTCTCCCCCTTATCGGAAATTAGTCTATTCCTATGAAGAATATGCGGAAAACCAGTGTGGCGAGCTGGTTTTTGGGGTATTTATCCTTAACGTTTTTCTTGAAAGTGCGTTAATAAAATCGCCTTTTGTTGTAAAAAAGTTGCGGTTTCGGCGTCGAAACCGACGTCGTGTATCGTTTGTGGCAACGCCGAAAATATTCTGCGTCGGTCGTTATACTATCCTGTTATCCCGAACGATAACAGGATTTTTCTCTCAATCGCTTCGAGCTTCGTCGACGAAACAATTCGTCCGACTTTGCGTCGAATGCGAGACTTGTCTATCGCGCGAACTTGCTCACACAAAACAACAGACTTTTGAAGAATCCCACAATCCTCCGGAGAGAGCAAAACATGTGTCACCCCCATAGTCTTTTCTTGCGACGTCAACGGGCAAACTATAGTGGTTGGAGAGAACGCATTCCCCGTATCGTTCTGAACAACAACGGCAGGTCGAATGCCATTTTGCTCTGATCCTTCATTTTTCTTAAAATCCACAAGAAGAACGTCTCCTTTGTGTATCGATACATTCCAATCATTGGTCACTTTTTACACCTCTTTTTTCTAATAATATTCTTGTTTTCTTAAAAGTTCTACACTTTTTATGCATTATCTATTGATAATTCTGCATAAAATCGGGCATATATGCCCGATTTCGCTCATTTTATGCATATTTTTTCAAAAAATCGCGTTGGGGTGGTAGAGGCCGCAAGTTCAAGTCTTGTCACTCAGACCAAATAAGACCAATCCGTTATCGGGTTGGTTTTATTTTTTTCTTATTTGAACGATCGGTTTTGAACTTGCGGTCATTCTACCGCACCAAGCGACACCTTCGGCGGCGCCTTGGGGTTGTAGGGTAGGCAAGCAAAAACAGTTGACAACTGTTTTCACGAAGGCGAAACCGCTCGAAGCAAGGAGCCGAAGGAGAGAGTGTATCGAGCAACGCTCGGCGGCTGTGCGGCGGTGGAGAACCGCGCGGGCGATATATTATTCGTTTTGACACTTTACTTCGTTATCATTTTTTGTCGCATTTTTTGGCGGCGATGCTTGACACTCAAACGCTGTTATGATATCATTATTAGTATATTATGCAATGTTGCAGTCTCTTTAATTGAGATTGCTGTTTGCACACCACAAAGGAGTCCATTATGACCATCATTGACATTCTGACTCAAAACGCCGAGAAATACGCGTCCGAAACGGCGCTCGTTGAGATAAATCCTCAGTTTGACCCCGAGGGGCGAATGACCTGGCGTGAATACGCCCTTATGCAGCCCGAGCCGGGTCAGCCGTTCCGCCGTGAGATCACTTGGCGCGATTTTGATTACAAGGCAAATCGTTTTGCAAATCTGCTCTTTACACGCGGCTGCAAAAAGGGGGACAAGGTAGCCATTCTGCTTATGAACTCGATCGAGTGGCTTCCGATATATTTTGGTATTCTTCGCGCGGGCGCGATAGTCGTTCCGCTCAACTACCGCTACACTGCCGACGAGATCAAGTACTGCCTTGAGAAAGCCGACTGCTCGATGCTCGTATTCGGGCCCGAGTTTATCGGGCGTATGGAGCAGATATGCGATATGCTTCCCAAGATCAAGGATATGTTCTACGTTGGTGAGGACTGTCCCGCGTTTGCCGACAGCTACGAGGGAATGCTGCGCTACTGCAGCTCACACCGTCCAGACGTCATTCTTACCGAAAACGACGACGCGGCTATATATTTCTCGTCGGGAACGACGGGCTTCCCGAAGGCGATACTTCACGCTCACCGAGCTCTGCTTCACGCCGCAAGATGTGAGCAGGCGCATCACGGTCAGACGCACGACGACGTATTCCTCTGCATTCCGCCCCTCTATCACACGGGAGCGAAGATGCACTGGTTCGGCTCCTTCCTCGTCGGCGGACGAGCCGTTCTTCTCAAGGGCACACAGCCCGAATGGATCTTCCGCGCAATTTCCGAGGAGAAATGCTCTATCGTATGGCTTCTCGTGCCGTGGTGTCAGGATATGCTTGACGCTATCGACCGCGGCGACATAAAGCTGAAGGATTACACACTCGATCAGCTTCGTCTTATGCACATCGGCGCACAGCCGGTTCCTCCGTCGCTCATCCGCCGTTGGCTCAATATATTCCCGCATCATCAGTACGATACCAACTACGGTCTTTCCGAGTCCATCGGTCCCGGAACCGTTCACCTCGGCGTTGAAAACATTCACAAGGTCGGTGCAATCGGCAAGGCAGGATACGGCTGGGAGGTTATGATAGCCGACGAAAACGGCAACCCCGTCAAGCGCGGCGAGGTCGGTGAGCTCTTAGCAAAAGGCCCCGGCGTTATGAAATGCTACTACAACGATTCAAAGTCCACCTCCGAAACCTTGCACGGAGATTGGCTTCTCACCGGTGATATGGCTGTTGAGGACGAGGACGGCTTTATCTACCTCGTCGACCGCAAAAAGGACGTAATTATCACGGGCGGTGAAAACCTCTACCCCGTTGAGATCGAAAACTTTATCCGCCGTCACGATTCGGTCAAGGACGTTGCCGTTATAGGTCTCCCTCACGATCGTCTCGGTGAAATCGCCGCGGCGATCATCGAGATCAAAGATGGCTATTCCCTCACGGAGGACGAGATCAACAGCTTCTGCATCGGTATGCCGAGGTACAAGCGTCCCCGCAAGATCATTTTCGCGACCGTGCCGAGAAATGCAACGGGCAAGATCGAAAAGCCGAAGCTCCGCGAAATTTACTGCGGCGAAAGTCTTGTCGCACAGCAGATAAAGTAAGCTACCCCAAGAAAGAAGGATATATCTATGAAGAAATTATTACTCGGTAATGCTGCGGTTGCAGAGGGTGCATACGAGGCGGGCGTTAAGTTCGTTTCCTCATACCCCGGCACGCCCAGCACCGAAATCACCGAATGTATGGCTACGTATCCCGCTGACGAGGTGTTCGTTGAGTGGGCGCCTAACGAAAAGGTTGCGGCGGAAGCAGTCGTCGGCGCATCTATTGCCGGCGGACGTGCCATGTCCTGCTGCAAGCACGTCGGTCTTAACGTAATGGCTGACGCCATTTTCACCGACAGCTATATCGGTGTTAACGGCGGTGCTGTATTCTGCGTGGCGGACGACCCCGGAATGCACTCGTCGCAGAACGAGCAGGATTCGCGCCACTATGCACGCGCCTCCAAGATACCTATGCTTGAGCCGTCCGATTCCTCCGACTGCCTTAATTTCACGAAGCTCGCCTTCGATATAAGCGAGCAGTTTGACACCCCCGTTTTCGTTCGGCTTTCAACCCGTGTTTCTCATTCGCAGTCGCTGGTTGAAGTTGGTGAACGTGTTGACCACGGTGTCAAGCCCTACGAAAAAAATATTCCCAAGCACGTTATGATGCCCGCAATGGCAAAGGGACGTCACGTTCTCGTTGAGGAAAGAACGAAGAAGCTCATCGAATACGCGAACTCCGCTTCCGTAAACGTCCGCGAGGACAACGGATCGAAGATCGGCGTTATCACGGCGGGAATTGCATACGAATATGCAAAGGAAGCCCTCGGCGACAAGGTGAATTACCTCAAGCTCGGTATGGTATGGCCGCTTCCGACCTCTCTTGTGCGTGATTTTGCTTCCTCCTGCGACAAGGTTTACGTTATCGAAGAGCTTGATCCTTTTATCGAAAACGAATGCCGCGCTCTCGGTCTGAACGTATACGGCAAGGAGCTGTTCACTATGCTCGGCGAGTATACTCCCGCTATGATCCGCTCCGTCATTCTCGGCGAGGGCGAGCCCGAATATGCATCTGCCGACGAGCAGATACCGAACCGTCCTCCCGTGCTTTGCCCCGGTTGTCCCCACAGAGGAACCTTCTACGTTCTTAAAAAGCTCGGACTTACCGTTTCAGGCGATATCGGCTGTTACACGCTCGGCGCAGTTGCCCCGCTTGCATCGGTCGATACGACCATCTGCATGGGCGCGTCGATAAGCGCCGCACACGGTATGGCAAAGGTTCAGGGTCCCGAATTCAATAAGAAGCTCGTTTCGGTAATCGGCGACTCAACCTTTATGCACTCGGGCATTACGGGTCTTTCCGATATCGTATATAACAAGGGCGCAAACACCGTTATCATTCTCGACAACTCGATCACAGGTATGACGGGACATCAGGAAAACCCGACGACCGGTAAGACCATTCGCGGTGAAGCTACCCGTCAGGTAGATCTTATCAAGCTCTGCTCGGCGCTCGGAATTGAGCACGTTACCGTTTGCGACCCCTTTGATCTTAAAAAGTTTGAACAGGTCGTCCGCGAGGAGACTGCGCGTGACGACGTTTCGGTAATTATCGCACAGCGCCCCTGCGCGCTTCTCAAGAGTGTCAAGTACGACGGATGCTGCGAGATCACCGAGGAATGCCGCAAGTGTAAGCTTTGTATGAAGCTCGGCTGTCCCGCTATCAGCGTTGACGCTGACGGTACCGTTCGCATCGACGCAACGCAGTGCAACGGCTGCGGTCTTTGCATCGGCGTTTGCCCGTTCGGTGCAATTCGAAAGGCAGGTAACTGATATGAGTAAGACTACGAATATAATGATCGTCGGCGTCGGCGGTCAGGGAACGCTTCTTGCAAGCCGTATTCTCGGTAACGCCGTTATCCGTATGGGCTACGACGTTAAAGTGTCGGAGGTTCACGGAATGAGCCAGCGCGGCGGAAGCGTCGTTACCTACGTTAAGTACGGCGAAAAGGTACATTCTCCAATAATCGACAACGGCGAAGCCGATATCATTCTTGCCTTCGAGCTTCTCGAGGCATACCGCGCACTTCCCGCGCTCAAGAAGGGCGGCCGCCTTATCGTAAACGATCAGCGTATAAACCCGATGCCCGTTATCACGGGCGCGGCTGAATATCCGGCAGATATTCTTTCTAAGCTCTCAGCCAAAGCCGATACGACGGCAGTTGACGCCCTCGCGCTCGCCACCGAGGCGGGAAGCATCAAGGCAGTAAACGTCGTTCTCATCGGAGTGATGGCAAAGAGCACGAATATCCCTTATGAAGTATGGATCGAAACCATCCGCGGAACCGTTCCGCCCAAATTCCTTGATATAAACCTCAAGGCGTTTGAGCTTGGATACAACCTCTGAGGTACACTATATGTCTGACACGAAAAAAACCTACGGCGGTGCTATGCTTGCCTTCGTTATCGCGGTATTTGCACTGTTTGCCGCAGTTCTCATCATCCCCGCAACCCGTGAGGTATTCGAAAAGCTATCGGGCGAGCATCCATATCTTATGGGCTTCATTAAGTTCGCGCTTCTCGCGACATCGGGCGAGCTAATCGCAATCAAAATGGCGTCGGGTAAGTTCGGAAAGCCCGTTTATCTTATCGCAAGGATCGTCATCTGGGGCCTCATTGGAATCTGGATCACCTATATGATGAAGATATTTTTCCTCGGCTCCGGCAGCATGATGCACGCGGGACTTCTGCCGGGCGGAAAGCTTGAAATGACGGGTATCGCTTACAAGCTTATACGCGCATTCGCTACCGCCGCAACTATGAACCTGACCTTTGGACCGACCTTTATGGCGGTACATAAATGCTCCGACACCTATCTTGCCCTCCGTGCACAAAACGGCAAGGGCGTTAAGCTCTCCGAGGTGATCGACGCTGTCGATTGGAAGCGTTTCGTATCGTTTACCATATTCAAGACGGTGCCGATCTTCTGGATCCCCGCGCATACCGTTACCTTCCTGCTCCCCTCCGAATATCAGGTAATGCTTGCCGCGCTTCTTTCCGTCGCGCTCGGCGTTATACTCAATCTTAAGAAAAAATCCGCACCGACCCAAAAATAATTCGGGCCAGGCAAGTAAACGAAAGGAAACAAAACTATGCCTATCCGTGATCCGCAAATCGAATGTATGCCGCGTGAGCAGCTCAAAAAGCTCCAATCCGAGCGCCTTGTTGCACAGGTTGCCCGTATGTATGAAAAAGTAGAATGCTTCCGACGCCGTATGGACGAAAAGGGTCTTAAGCCCTCCGACATCCACGGCGTTGAGGATCTCCACCTTATCCCATTCTCCTACAAGAGCGACCTTCGTGATTACTATCCATACGGTCTTTTCGCTGAGCCGCTAAAGAACATAGTCCGCGTTCACGCATCGTCCGGTACGACGGGCAAACGTATCGTCGTCGGTTATACGAAGAACGACCTCGATATGTGGGCAGAATGCGTTGCCCGTATGATGAACGGTCTCGGAATTGACGATACCTCTATCGTTCAGGTCGCTTACGGCTACGGACTCTTTACAGGGGGTCTTGGTGCTCACGGCGGCGCCGAAAAGATAGGTGCTACCGTTATTCCGATCTCATCGGGAAACACCGCACTTCAGATACAAACCATGATCGACTTTGAATCGACCGTTCTCTGCTGTACTCCCTCTTATGCTATGTACCTCGGTGAAGAGGTGCAAAAGCTCGGAGTTAAGGATCAGCTTAAGCTCAAGGTCGGAATCTTCGGTGCCGAGCCCTGGTCCGAGGATATGCGCCTCAAGATCGAGGATGCCCTCGGAATCAAGGCTTACGACATCTACGGTCTTTCCGAAATTCTCGGCCCCGGTGTATCGGGTGAATGTGAGCACCAGTGCGGAATGCACGTCTGGGAGGATCACTTCATTCCCGAGATAATCGACCCCGATACGGGCGAGGTTCTTCCGATCGGTGAGAGCGGTGAGCTCGTATTCTCTGCAATAACGAAAGAGGGCTTCCCGATACTCCGCTACCGCACCCGCGATATATGCTCACTTACCGACGAGCCCTGTGCCTGCGGCAGAACGCATCTCCGTATGCGAAAGCCGTCGGGACGAACCGACGATATGCTTATCATTCGCGGTGTAAACGTATTCCCCTCGCAGATCGAGGAGGTGCTTCTCAAGGTCTCCGGCGACCGAATCACGCCTAACTATCAGATCGTCCTTGACCGTGTCAATAATACCGACACATTCGACGTCAACGTCGAAATGAGCGAATCCTTCTTCTCCGACGACGTTAAATCCATCGAAAAGCTCGAGCGCACCATAACCGAACAGCTTCGTTCCATGCTCGGAATTTCTGCAAAGGTACATCTTGTCAACCCGAAGTCGATAGTTCGCTCCGAGGGTAAAGCCAAGCGAGTTATCGACAACCGCAAGGGCAAAATGTAAGAAAAGGAGAATAGTATTATGATGATAATAAAGCAGCTCTCCGTTTTCCTTGAAAACAAGCCCGGACGCCTATGCGCCGCTACCGACGTGCTTGCAAAGGAAGGAATCAACATCAGTGCTCTCACGCTTGCCGACACCTCTGAGTTCGGCATTCTCCGCATGATCGTGGATCAGCCCGAAAAGGCACGTCAGGTGCTTATCGACAGCGGCGTCGTAGTGCGTCTTTCCGACGTTATCGCGGTCGCTATGGACGATGCTCCCGGCGGCGCGGTCGGAATACTCCATCTTCTTTCCGAGGCAGGTCTTAACGTAGAGTATATGTACGCCTGCGTCGGCAAGGTCACGGGCAAGGCACTTATGATAATCCGTACCGACGATGCCGAGGCGGCAACCGAAACCCTCCACCGTAACGGCTACGGCGATATCAATCCTGCTGACGTTTACAGAATTTAACCTCAGTCAATTCTCATTTCTTGATTCCTCCTTCGTTTTTGGTCGTGGTTGGCAAACCCACTTCCTATTATAAACGAAGGAGGATTCTTTTTTTACTCATAGCTGAAGCTTTTTGGAACCACCGACCGATGGTTTTCATTTCACAATAAACATCCCCCGCATAGCGGGGGGTATTTCAGTTTCGGGCGTAGCCCTAATACTACCGGCTGCGCACAAGTGCGCTTTTTATTGGCCTGCCAGCCATGCAACTGTTACCTGCTACCCGTAAACGGGTTTGCTTTTCTTAGCCTTCCCCTTGGGGAAGGTGGCTGCGAGGAAGGAGCAGACGGATGAGGTGTTACAAAGGAATTCTAATTTTTATTATCTTGACCTACGGTTTTCCCTCATCCGCCTCGCATACGCTCGGCACCTTCCCCCAAGGGAAGGCTTCTCACAAGCAATCTTCTCCTTCTTTTA
>JAZSHF010000041.1:0-6858 GCA_045533115.1 Eubacteriales bacterium | reverse complement strand
TCCGCCGTTTGGTAAGCTGAATATGTGTTTGCCGCCGTATACTGCCGCCCACTGCTTGTCACCAATGTCGGTATTTGTCCAGACGGGCTCGATGAGCTCTCCCGTTGTGGCGTCAAGTGCCAGGAGCTTGAACTGTCCGTTAGTTATGGACGTAAAGTCGGAGGTGAGCTCCCACTTCGTCGCACCGTCCTCCTGGCTCGGCTCGGTCGCGTGTATAGGAAGCACTATCGTCACGCTTGTCATTAAAACGACAAGCGAGAGCAACAGTGATAAAATTCTCTTTTTCATATTTTTCTCCTTATTAAATATAAGAGTGTGCGTTCGGTGTTCGTTTCCTTCCCCGATTTCTCGGGGAAGGGTTGATCATTTCTTCTTTAAGGAGCGTCTTCTGATAAGGAGTGCAACAGTTACTCCGAGCGCGATTACTATGACCGCGATGATTATTACGTATATAACGATATCGGGAAGTCCGCTTTCTTTTACTTCGTTATCGACGTTTTCGGGAATTTTGAATTTGCAGTTTTCACACTTATCGTCGTTGATATATCCCTCATGGTCACATTCGAATTCACATATAAGGCACTTGCCGTTTTCGAATGCATGGTAGCCCTCGCCGATTATTATTTTGCCGCAGCACGCGCGAACCGACTTATGCTTAACGTAAGTTATCGTATCTATCGTCTCGTTTGACGCGTGTTTGTTAGGGTTAAGATCACCGTACTGTTGTCCGCACTTTTCACACACTGCACGTGTACAGCAGGTCGCGCTTCCGCCGCTATGCGGACATACGCCTACCTGCGTGTTGCCGCCCGTAGACCCCGTCTCGGGAAGCGTGTAGGAGTCGTACTGCTTTATTACGAAGCTGTTTACCGATATCTCGTTAGACGAGGTCGAGCTACTGTTGATCGACTTCGCAACGATGACTCGGATATCCTCGCCTTTTTCAAGGTAGACGTAGCCGGAAAGGGCTATCGGTGCGTTGGTCTCGTTTTCAGGCGTAAAGGAGCTCAGAAGTATTGAGCCGCCCTTCATAACCTTGATCTGACATTCGTCACCGCCGCCCGTCACCTTCTTCATGTCGATCTCGTACTTATACGCACCCGCTTCGGGAGCCGTAAATACCATTGCCGCTGAATATCCGACGGCTGCACGCATATCGAACATACCGCCCGCCTGCGGCGTCTGGATAAGAGCCTTACCCGCGTAGGTGTGCATGAAATACTTATCGCTCCAGCTTGTCGGCTGCGCCTCCGAAAGAGGAAGCTTTGCATTCGTAAGATCGAGGATTCCCGTGAGGCGGAACGGGCCGGCCGCAAGCTTATTCATACCAAGGTCCATAACGAAACGTTTCTTGACGTTGGAGACCGACGTAGGAATGTGCTGAAGCGCTGCCGTATCTGCCGGTGTCTCGGGCACCTCAACGTTGCCGCTTCCGTCGCCCGTATAGCCGTCAATCTGGCTCATTTCACGTTTGATGGTGTAGGATGAGGGCTCCGCAACGCCGGATATGGGAATTTCGGAACCGATGTTATACGTCTGGAAGGTTATATGGTCATTATAAAAGTCTATCGTAAGGTACTGCGATACGGGGGTATTGAAGTTAGTACTGCTCGCCTGAGTACCGTAGCGTATACTTCCTATGTATACATACTGCCAGGAATCGGTCGCATAGGAGCCGTCGTTGAGCTGAACGCGGTTTCCGAGAGTCTCGACGTGCTCGATGGTGTTGTACCAGGTCTCGGAACGGTCGTTAGAGCCGTGCTGATGACCGTATGTATAAATTACGTTCGGGTGCTTATCGAATGCTTCAAGAAGGACGGACGCCGCGCCGTCGTTCTGCATTGCGCTTGCATTCATATTGTAGTGGCAAAGGACGATAACGGTCTTCTCCGTTCCAATCTCTTCGAGCTGACCTGCCACCCACTCTGCCTGAGCGCGCCAAATGCGTTCACTGTTCTTGTGCTCGCCGTTTCCGCTAAGATTATCGTCAAGACCGTTTTCGCTGCATCCTTGGTTCGGATACTGCACGTTCTTTCTATCCGAACGCGACTGAGTTATACCGATTATCTCAAGTCCGGATACGTTATAGCGGTAACAAACGACCTCGTTGTAGGGGCTATGGTAACCCTCGCCCATTTCGTTGAAGCGGAGCGTTTTTATCGCCGCGCCGCTCATCGATTCTTTCGCGAAGTAGGGGTAATAGTCGCCCGAATGGATCTCCTTGATTTTGCCGCACGCGTTGGTTACCTTATCGTGCGCAGCAACGATACCGGGGTCCTTATCGTGGTTGCCCGCAATACCGAACACGTATCCGCTTCCGTCCTGAGTTGCCTTATGGGCTTCGTTGAAGATGAAGTTGTTTGTAAATTCGATTCTTTCGTTCGTCCAATGCGAATATTTGAACTGCGGGTTATTGCCGTAATAGTAGCCATCGGACAGAAGGTCGCCGCCGAGAAGGATGGCGTCGATATCGCCGCGTTCCTTTAGCGCGTTAAGCGCCTTTGGATAGTTTTCGTAGGTAGGAATGTCATCAAGCATCTGGTCCATATCCGAGTGGATATCGGAGAGAAGCGCGAGACTGAGAAGAGGAGTTTCGTCCGAATTGTCGTACTCGGCGTCGATCACGCCGTCATAGTGGCTGATGCAGAACACCTTGAGCTCGCGCACATAGAATTCGTCGTCCTTGATGTTGTTTTCCTTCGGGTCGAATTCGAGGTAGAGAACGTCTCCCTTTTTGAGCCGCTCCTGTACGGAGACAGTTATCTGGGAACTTGTGTTTACAACCTCTCTGTGAATGAGGGAGCTGTTCTTATAATACTTGAGCTGCATACCCGTACGGTCGGAGTATGGTATGTTAGCATCGCCTGACATGGTGTTGTTCTTGCGCTGGAAGGAAATGCGCCACTCAAACTTGCCGTCAAAGGGAGCAGTAAACGATACTACGGGAGAATACTTCTGTCCGGGTTCTCCGTAGAACGCTTCCGACGCGCCCTGCTTGGTCGTGCCCGCAGTCGAATAAGAGAAGCCATGACCGCCGTCGGGAAGCTTATACTGCATTCCGTCGGGGACAAGCGAAACGAGCGTTCCGGGGTTGAACGCACCGCTCGTACGGTCATACGCGAGAAGCTCGAAAAGCGGAAGCGCCTTGGTCGTCGGCCAAAGGCCGCCTACCGCCGCCGTGCCGATAGGATTCGAGGTTCCGAATCCGCCGCCATTCGTTGAGCTGTGTGCCGGCATAATCGCGAAGTAGTTATGCCCCACTGAGCCGACGTAATACGACGTGTCCTTGTACTGAAGCGCTCCGGGAACGTCGTCGGGATTTCCCGCCGCGCCGATCGCCATCGGCATCAGCAGAAACAACGCAAGCATCAGAGATATGATTTTGCTTAAATTTTTCATTGGGTATTGCTCCTTTTTGAATTTGCTTTTGGGGTCAAATTATTCGGCATTATATACAGTCATTTCAATCACGTTGCCGATTATTTTTTCGGTTTCAAGCAATACTTGGCAAAATAACACAAACAGCTTGTCAAACCGATACCGCCCCACAGTCAATTATACCATATCCGTCAATAAAATGCCACACTTATTACTACATATATATTTCAAATATATCTGACATTATACATAAATTTTAAGAATATATGCTTGAGCTATTTTAGGTGTTTTCACACAGCTTACAGAGCAAGAAGTTGCGTAATTTGACAAGCAGCCGTTCCATAGCATAAAATCGCAGGGGGTCGATTGACCCCTGCGATTTTATTTTGGTGCACCTGAGCATTCTATAATCGAACCGTTTACCTCTTTTAAGGTTACGGTTTTGCTTGCTTCCTTATAATTGAATGTTATGACCAGCTTGTCGTCGTAGAGATATACGGCATTTACAAAGCAGTCAATCAGTCTTTGTTTGTGCTCCTTCGTTTCTAAGCTCATGGCTTGAATTTGCTTCAACCATAGCATTAAGCCCTCTTTTGTGATCGTGGGCTTCTTCATCTCTTCCTTGATGAGCTTCAAATTTATCTCATCTCTTGTCTGCTCCAATTCGAGCATTCTCTGTTTCGTTGTTGAAGTGATAAACGTACCCATCAAGTCCTTGCCGTTACGTGTATCCAAAAGCGGCATATCAATCACATAAATATCAATGCCAATATCCTTTGTCAGTATCCGCCACTGCTTTTGAACATCCTCGTAATTACGTCCTAATCTGTCGATACTGAGTATGTAGAGCAGATCTCCCGCTTTTAATTTCTTGACGAGTTTCTTATACTGTGGCCACTCAAAATCCTTGCCGGACTGCTTATCGATATAGATGTTGCCCTTCGGCACATTGTTTTCTTCCAAAATAATAAGCTGCCTATCCTCGTTTTGATCGATACTCGATACTCGAACATAACCATAAACATTTCCCATAATATTACCTCCTGTGCCCAACATTAATTTTACAATGTTCGGGCTAATTTTGTTTTTAGATAATATAGGGAACATAAAATTCGACTTTCAAGAAAACTTAATTAAATGAAATAATTTGTTTAATGTTGAAATATTTGCATAAAAAATGTATAATTATGGTGTAATTGCTTTAAGAGAGGAATAATATGTTATGATCACACAAATTAAAGAGTATCTTTCTTCACTTGATAACAATGAAATCACAACGTTGATTTTAAGCATTATAGGTGCGTTAGCGTGGATTCCTTCTTTGATACAACTTTCGATACAATTTATTGGTTATATTAAAAAGCATAAGCGAAAAATTAAAATGAATGTCGTTGATATCAAGGATATAGGCGAAGCAACCGTGGGGGATGCTTATAAAACAAGAGAAAAAGATGGCACGATTCTTCTTTTGGCAGCGAATGTTTTTGTCCCTAAAGAATCGTATTATTCAGAAGACATTGAAGTAACAGCATTTATTGAAACTACTGGCAAAACGCAATTAAGAAAAGGTATCTTAATTGACGGAGAAATTATTATTCATTCTGAAAAAGAATCAAAGCTTCTGAATATACCCGAAGAAAATAATTTTAATTTACATCGCGAAATAATATGTGAAAGTGATAATGTTAGAGCTTTCGCGTTTATGTTTGAAGATTCTGTGTTTTCCATCAGGAGTATTCAAAAACTTGAAATACTATTCAAAGGCAAACCAAACAAAAAAGTTGTTTTGCATTCTTATGATTTCCCAGTTTTTAATCACATGGGGTATTTTGCTAAGCACATGGAACATATAAAAAGTGCCGATAAAATTTATAAATGATTTTAGGAGAAAAAATTTTGGATGCTATCCAAAACGATGATTCTTTGTGTTTCACTCCTAATTAAATTTTCATCATTTTCGAATTTGTATTCAAAATAATCTCTTCCGTATTTTTCAGTAAACTTATCATTAATGATACGCCTAGACCAATGTTCCAAAGACTCTAAAATTTCCTTTGCGCTATTTCTGATCTCTGTTTCATCAAATCTAATCACTTTAACACTTCCTTTGTATGATTCTTTCTATTACTACTTTAATTGTTGATGCACTATTCTTCCGTATACTCATGGGGGCGTTCTTTATAGTCTTTAACTTTATATTCACCAATAGTATCGTATTTACTTGCTTTGGTTTCGGTGGGGGTGTTGGTCTCGTTATCTTCGCCGAGGATTGCATCGAAGAAGATACGCTCCAAGTATTCATATTTTGAATAAATACCCTGAGAAGCCCAAACGAGAGCGTTACGAACATAGGCCGAGTTTGTTTTGAAAAGTTCGTGCTCAACTTCAAAGCCCAACGATTTCGCGAGTAGCACAGCAAACACTATAACAGTTCTTGTATTACCTTCGCGGAAGGGGTGTGTCTGCCAAATACTTGCTATAATACGAACGAGCTTAAAAACTATATCTTTATCATTATCGCCGGTTCTTTTGAGCTTGGCGATTTCTTTCATTGTATCATTAAGTTGCTTTTTAATCTCTTTCGGATAAGCATAACGAACTGTATCACCGCCGAGAACGTCTTCGTATTTTACCATTTGAATAGTACGGAATTCTCCCGCCCAATCAAATATTTGACCGAAGATATTGCGGTGAATATCCTGCAAGGTTTCGGTGTTAAATTTATCATACTTATAATCATAAATCGCCGCCATAGAAAGACCTGTAATATCGGCCTCTGCTTTGCGAAGCAGTTCTGAATCTTTTATATCTGCTAAATTTTTAAGCACGTTAACTTCATCATATAAATAAGGGTCACGCATTTATTATACCTCCGTTACAAAACCATATCTTCTAAGTGTTTGCTCAAACACCGACAAAAATGTTATATTACCATTTTTCCAATTAGCAAGGTCATTTTTTACCCTATCGCTTACGGGAACACCCTCGATTGAAGTCATAGCATCAGAAAAAGAAATTCGTTTTTCTTTTTCGTCAACAGATATGCTATCCATACCGCTTGTGAGCTTTAACATTTTCAGTTTGCGGAGCAACGCTTTATCTAATAGCTCTGCGGCGGTTTCGATATCTGCAAGCCTTATAATAACTTCAGGCAATTCCGCCTCGTATTGTTTTCTTAAAGTGAGCTGACTTGTTATTTCTTCTACTTCTTCGACTTTAATATATTTGCTCTCAACAGTATCACCATTACGGGTTTGCAAATATAAATACTGCTTACCGCCAATCGTCTTTTTAGAAATATATCCCTTAGGCAAAACATTAAGCTTTTGCTCAATTTCAAGTTTTGATGCAAGTAATTCTTTGTATTCAAAAATAATATCAGTCATAATACTACCTCCTGACTACTAATAGTATATCACAAATTAACCTACAAATCAACAATAATTTGAAAATTTGTAGGTTAATTATAACTATGCCGTA